>JAFTIV010000198.1 GCA_017456685.1 Clostridia bacterium
ACATCTTATTATTCAACCGTTGAGGAAAAGGCGTATATTTACCCTATCCCCTACGAGCTTTATGAAAGGTATAAGATACGCCGTTACGGCTTCCACGGCACCTCGCACAGATTTGTGTGTGGCAAGGTAATGGATATTCTTGGCAAGAGTGACGCAAAGGTAATCACCTGTCACCTTGGAAATGGCTCGTCAATCACGGCAAGCATCGGCGGTAAGGCGGTTGACACCTCAATGGGCTTCACCCCTCAGGAGGGCGTTCCTATGGGAACGAGAAGTGGCTCGATAGACCCAACCGTTGTAACCTATATAATGAAAAAGGAAGGACTTTCTCCCGACGAGGCAGAAAAGCTTCTTAATTCAAGCTCGGGACTTCTTGGAGTGTCTGGTGTTTCAAGCGACTGTAGAGATGTGCTTGAGGCGCAGAACGCAGGAAACAAGCGCGCAGGGCTTGCAATGGACATTCTTGTTCACTACATTAAAAAGATAATAGGCTCTTATATAGCCGAGATGAACGGAGTAGATGCGCTTGTATTTACCGCGGGCATCGGTGAAAACGACGGAATTGTAAGAGATTTAATCTGCCGAGATTTATCTTATCTTGGAATTGAAATTGACAATGATATCAACCTCAGCCTTAAAAGAGGCGAGCAGGGCGAAATCACAAAGGCGGGTGCAAGGGTTAGAACCTTTGCAATCCCAACAAACGAGGAGTATATGATTGCCCTCGACACATATGATTTAGTAAAATAAAAAATAAAAATATATAAACTGAAAGGAAAAAAAGAAAATGAAATCAGCTTACGAAATTAAAAAGGAAATCTGTGAGGTTGGCCACGCGCTTTATCATCTTGGCTTTGTTGCTGCAAACGACGGTAACATCTCTGTTAAGGTTAGCGAAAACGAGTACTACTGTACTCCTACAGGCGTATCAAAGGGAGCACTTACCCCTGATATGATTATCAAGGTTGACAAGAACGGAAACAAGATTGAGGGTAAGCTTAACCCCTCGTCGGAGATCAAAATGCACATGCGTGTATATCAAAAGCGTCCTGATGTTGGCGCAGTAGTTCACGCACATCCACCGATTGCAACTGCATTTACAATTGCAGGCATCGACCTTGACCAGTACATTCTTCCAGAGGCAGTTCTTACAATAGGCGAGGTTCCTACCTGCGCTTACGGAACTCCATCTACTATGGAAATTCCTGACTCACTTGAGCCATACATCGAAAATCACGACGCATTCCTTCTCCAAAACCACGGTGCTCTTACAGTAGGCTTCAACCTTCAAAAGGCTATGTTCGTTATGGAAGAGGTTGAGTTCAATGCAAAGATTTGTAAGTACGCAATGGAGCTTGGTGCAGTTCACGAAATTCCTAACGACCAGCTCAAGAAGCTTATGGACCTTAGAAAGAAGATGAACCTCCCTGGTCGTCACCCTGGTATTGATTACGGAGAGCCAGAGTGCAAGGGCGGAGCAAACGAGGAGCTCGTTGCTGAGATAACACGCAGAGTAATTGCTGCTCTTGGAAAGTAATTTTCTCTTAAGGCTATAAGGCAAAAAGGAGATTTATTATGGCTATAAATTGGACAGATGTGCAAATTGAGCAAATCGTAGCCTCGGTTATGAGTCAGCTCAAGGGCGAATCTCCTGCTATAAAGGACGAATATAACGGCGCAGGCTACAATGGCAAAAAATATATCGGTGTTTTTGAGGATATGAAGGATGCCATTGATGCCGCTGAGTCAGGCTACAAGGCTATTCGCGCAATGTCTCTTGAGGAAAGAGAGAAAATCATTGCAGTAATTCGCGAGCTTTGTCGCAAGGAAGCCCCGACAATGGCGCGCCTCGGCGTTGACGAAACCAAAATGGGAAGAGTTGACCATAAGACTGCAAAGCATATGCTTGTTGCAGATAAGACCCCTGGCACGGCAGATATTGTCGCACAGGTAAAGACGGGCGATTATGGACTTACTCTTACCGAAATGGCTCCCTTTGGAGTAGTAGGAAGCATAACCCCAAGCACAAACCCCTCTGAAACTGTTATTTGTAACAGTATAGGAATGATAGCTGCGGGCAACGGAGTTGTATTTAACCCTCACCCAAATGCTATTGCAACCTCTAACTATGCAATCGACCTTGTCAATCGCGCAAGCGCTATGGCAGGCGGACCAAGAGTTCTTGTTTCATCTGTTGTGAAGCCTACTCTTGATAGCGCAAATGTTATGTATAAGGACCCGAGAATTAAGCTTCTTGTTTGCACAGGCGGACCTGGTGTTGTTAAGAGCGTTCTCTCCAGCGGAAAGAAGGCAATCGGTGCGGGTGCGGGAAATCCCCCTGTTATCGTTGACGATACTGCCGACATAAGAAAGGCAGGCAAGGACATAATTGATGGCTGTACCTTTGATAACAACCTTCCGTGCATAGCGGAAAAGGAGGTATTTGCCTTTGCAAGCATAGCTGATGAGCTTATTGATGCTATGAGAGCAAATGGCGCATACCTTATCAGCAGAAGCGACGCAGACACCCTTGCCCGCGTAGTTCTCGTTGAAAAAACAAATCCTAAGACAGGCATAAGCTCCAAAATTGTCAACCGCGATTGCGTTGGTAGAGATGCTAAGGTATTGCTTGAGAAAATCGGCATATCCGTTGGCGACGAGGTTAGATGCATAATCTGCGAGACCGACTTCGAGCACGATTTCGTTCAGCACGAGCTTATGATGCCTATTCTTCCTATAGTAAGAGTTAAAGATATTGACCAAGCCATCGACCTTGCCGTAAGGGCAGAGCACGGCAACCGTCATACAGCGCATATGCACTCTAAAAACATTGACAATCTAACAAGATTTGCAAGAGCCGTTGAGACTACTATTTTCGTAAAGAACGCTCCGTCCTATGCAGGTATAGGCTTTGGCGGAGAGGGACACACCACCTTTACAATAGCAGGACCTACAGGAGAGGGCATTACAAGCGCTAAAAGCTTTACAAGGCTTCGCCGTTGCGTTTTAGCGGAGAGCTTTAGAATAATTTAAAACATTAAGATATTATGTGCCGAAAAGCGCGTGCGCTTTTGGGCTAAGGAAGGAAAAGAAATGAACATTTCATCATCACAGGTAGAGAGCATTGTTCGTAAAATTCTTGGCGAGGTTTCCTCGACTAAGGGTGCGTCCTGCGCGTGCGTTCCAAAGACCGCTAAGGTTGCAACTCTCACCGCCCCTAAGAAAATCGAGGTTAAGGAGTATGCAATTCCAACCGTCGGTGACAACGATATTCTCGTTAAGGTAGAGGGCTGTGGCGTTTGTGGAACTGATGTTCACGAGTGGAAGGGCGACCCCTTTGGAATAATTCCTGTAACTCTTGGACACGAGGGAACAGGCGAGATTATTGCTCTTGGTAAAAACATAAAGGCTGATACCGCTGGAAACCCCATAAAGGTTGGCGATAAAATCGTTACCTCTGTTATCAGCTGTGGCGAATGCTTTGTTTGCCGTAATAAGCCCGCAAATACCAACCTTTGCGACAAGCAGGGCGTATTTGGACTTATTCCTCACAACGACGCAAATCCCCTTACAGGCTGGTTTGCTTCACATCTTCTTATAAGCGGAAAGGGCTCTACCTATTTTGTGGTAAACGACCTTGACCTTAAGGAGAGAATGCTTCTTGAGCTTGCTTGTGTTTGTGTACACGCACTCAAGAGAGCTAACACCACAGGTCTTATCAACTTCAACTCCAAGGTTCTCGTTCAAGGACTTGGTCCTGTAGGTCTTGTTATGATAAGCGTGCTAAGAGCCGCAGGTGTAAACCATATCATAGCTATCGACGGCACACCAAGAAGACTTGAAATGGCAAAGAGGCTTGGCGCAAAGACAGTTATCAGCTTCAAGGAGGTTACCTCACTTGAGGACAGAGTTAATCTTGTTAAAAGCGTTGCAAACGGTGTAGGTGTTGACTTTGCGTTCCAGTGCACAGGCGCACCTATGGCAGCGAAGGACATTTATGAGTACATTCGTCGCGGTGGCGGAATGTGTGAGATGGGCTTCTTCGTAAACAACGGAGAATACACAGTTAACCCACACTTCGCTATGTGTAACAAGGAAATCAGCATTGTTGGCTCTTGGGACTACAGCGCAGACGATTACCCAACAACTATGGCATTCCTTCGTCAGGCAAGAGAGATGAATATTCCTATTAAGGAGCTTATAACTCACACATTCCCTCTTGATAAGCTTAACGAGGCTATGGAGGTTAATGTATCACAGCAGGGAATTAAAATCTGCTATGTTGCTGAATAAGGAGTTCGCTTATGGCTCTTGGAATGATTGAGGTCTATGGCTTTGCTACTGCAATAGTAGTGGCAGATGCTATGGCTAAGGCAGCCGAGGTTCAAGTGGTTGCCATTGATAAAAACAAGCCCGCGGGTGGCGACTCAGCAAGAGTTCCTCTCGTTATGGCTATAAAGGTTGAGGGCTCTGCCTCTGCGGTCGAATCAGCGATTTTAGCAGGTAAGGCGGAGGCTGAAAAAAGAGATTTGTATATCACTCATAAGGTGATTGCAAGGCAGAGCGATGATATTGAGTGGTTTGCTCGTCTATCAGCGCTCGGCAAGGATAAATTAAGATAATAAAAAATTTTTAATAAGGAGATTAAAACAATGATGGAAGCATTAGGAATGGTAGAAACAAGAGGTCTCGTAGCTGCAATTGAGGCAGCAGATGCAATGGTAAAGGCTGCAAATGTAGTTCTTATCGGTAGCGAGAAAATCGGTAGCGGACTTGTAAGCGTAATGGTTCGTGGCGATGTTGGTGCAGTTAAGGCAGCCGTTGAGGCTGGTGGAGCTGCTGCTACCTCACTTGGCGAGGTTATCGCAACACATGTAATTCCAAGACCTCACGCAGATGTTGAGAAGCTTCTTCCTATTATTAAGTAATTTAAGGAACTTATAATATGAAGGCAATAGCGTTACTTGAAGTGCAGGCTATGGTAGCTGCAATCACAGGACTTGACGCTATGGTAAAGGCTGCCGATGTAAAGCTCATTCATGTGGAAAAGCGCCTTGGCGGTAGGCTGGTAACGGTCGTTGTCGAGGGCGAGGTTTCCGCCGTGAAGGCGGCGCTTGAAGCGGGCGCCGCCGCAGCGAGCGAGGTAGGAAATGTCAAGTGCTGCGAGGTTATAGCTCGCCCGCACCCCGATGTTATGAGATTTTTAACAACGGGCTAAAAACACTTTTAAAGCTTAGGCTTTGAAATACAAACAGGCAAAATAATAATAAATTTTTACAGGAGGAATTCAAATGGAAGCATTAGGAATGGTAGAGACCAGAGGTCTCGTAGCTGCTATTGAGGCTGCTGATGCTATGGTAAAGGCTGCAAATGTAGTTCTTGTTGGTAGCGAGAAAATCGGTAGCGGACTCGTAAGCGTAATGGTTCGTGGCGATGTTGGTGCCGTTAAGGCAGCAGTTGAGGCTGGAAGCGCTGCAGCTACCTCACTTGGCGAGGTTATTGCAACTCACGTAATTCCAAGACCTCACGCAGATGTTGAAAAGCTTCTCCCATCTATTAAGTAATTGCTATAAGGCGATAATAGAAGGCAGAAATTTTCAGTGCCCAAAGAGCGCTTATGCTCTTTGGGTACTGCAAAAGCGCTTAATATGGCATTGAGCTTTTTTGCAGTACGAATTGACTTATTTATCATATGAAAGGGAAGAAAAAATGGATATTTCAACAGAAAAAATAGCCGAAATGGTAAAGCGCGCAATTCTTGAAATGAATGGCGAGGCAGGAAAAGAGAGCACGGACAAGGGCGGAATTCCCATTGGTGTTTCAAACAGACATATACACCTGTCACAGGCAGACCTTGAGACCCTTTTCGGCAAGGGCTATGAGCTGACACCGATAAAGGAGCTTTCTCAGCCAGGACAGTATGCCTGCAAGGAGCTACTAACAATCATAGGTCCATCAATGAGACCGATAGAAAATGTAAGAGTTCTCGGTCCTGTGAGAAAAAGCTCTCAGGTTGAGATATCAGCAACGGACTCTTATGTTTTAAAGGTTAAGCCACCTGTAAGAGAGTCGGGAAATATAAAGGACTCCGCACCCATAAGAATTGTTGGTCCAAGGGGCGTTGTAGAGCTTAGCGAGGGCTGTATAATCGCAAACAGACATATTCATATGTCACCCGCGGATGCGCTTGAATTTGGAGTTAGCGACGGCGACTATGTAGATATTGATGTAAACGGCAAGCGCAGAACAAGATGGTTTGATGTTCAAATAAGAGTTCATAAGGATTTCCGCTTAGAGATGCATGTTGATACTGACGATGCAAACGCGGCAGGCATAGGAAACGGATTTATTGTAAATATCGTAAGGTGAGGTAATAAAAATGTTAAAGGGAATTATTAGAGGAAACATAGTTTCCACAAGAAAGCAGGAATCATTAGTAGGCAGTAAGTTTATGGAGGTTCAGCTTATCAAAAATGGCAAGCTCGCAGATGAGTTTATAATCGCGATTGACTCAGTTGGCGCGGGCATTGGTGAAACCGTTCTTATCACCACAGGAAGCTCAGCAAGGCTTGCACTTCACAACACAAGCAGTCCTGCTGATGCAGTTATAGTAGGTATTGTTGACTAATTTTTGAAAAGAGAGAAAAGATGAAGACCCTGAAGACCTTAATGCAAAATTTCGGCATCGTAGGTGCCGGAGGAGCAGGGTTCCCCTCTTATGCTAAGCTTGCGGAGGGGGCGAACCTCCTCCTTATTAACGGCTCGGAATGTGAGCCACTTCTATACACAGACTACATAATTTTGAAAAATGAGCTTAGCTTAGTTATATCTGGAATTTCGACAGTGCTTTCCCACACGGGCATAGCTAAGGCACAAATAGCCATCAAGGAGCACACAGCCAAAAGGCTTGGGCTTGAGGACAACGACAGGCTTGCAGAAAATATTTTTGTAAAAGCCTTGCCCGATGTTTATCCTATAGGCGACGAGATAAGCCTCATATACGAGGCAACGGGACGACTTGTAAAGCCAGGAAAGCTACCTATTACCGAGGGAGTTATAGTATATAATGTCGAAACAATGTACAATCTTGGAAGGGCGGTTAGATTTAACGAGCCCGTGACCAAAAAATGGCTGACGGTTGGCGGTGCGGTTGAAAGCCCCGTCGTAATAAAAGTGCCGATAGGCGCAAGAGTGGCTGACATATTTAAGGAGCTTGATATAAGGCTTGAGGACGGCTACACGGTGCTCGATGGCGGACCCTCTATGGGTAAGGTGATAAATCCATCAACCTATTCGGTAACTAAGACCACAAAGGGAATACTAATTCTCCCTGATGACTCACAGGCAATTCTTTCAAAGAAAATGAACACAAAAATGGCGATAGCAAGGGCGGAAACCGCCTGCTGTCAATGCACAAGATGCACCGATATGTGTCCAAGAAATATGCTCGGCTACCCCTTAGAGCCCCATAAAATGGTAAGAACCGCAATGGGCGCGGTGGAGGCTATGCCGATGAGCGTGCTAAGTGCAACCCTTTGCTGTGGCTGTGGAATTTGTGAGAGTCTTGCGTGCAGTCAAGGCATATCGCCAAGGGCGGTTATTGAAAATTACAAGGGACTGCTCGCCAAGGAAAGGCTTCGCTTTAATTTAGACGGTGAGTACAGCGTAAGACCCGAAAGAGAATACCGAATGGTTCCATACGAAAAATGGATGAGCATGCTCGGTGTTACAAAATTTGACAAAATAGCAGAATTTGGCGGAGAAATAAATTCCTTTTCGAGAGTGGAAATCCCACTTTCCCAACACATAGGCGCACCAAGCGCTGTAGCGATAGCTGACGGAGCGATGGTTGGCGAGGGCGAGCTGATTGCAATGCCCGCCGACGGACTTTCCTTGCCACAGCACGCATCAATATCGGGCAGAGCTACGCTTGGAATTAACAAAATAATTATTGATAAGGTAAGATAGAAAAATGTATAAGGCTATAGGCGTTATTGAATTAAAAAGCATACCTAAGGGCGTTGAGGCGGCTGATGATGCGTTAAAGAGCGCAGGCATTGATATGGTGTCAGCGCACCCGTCCTGCCCTGGAAAGTACGAAATTATTCTTGCGGGTGCAATTGCTGATGTCAGCGTTGCGGTTGAGCATGTACTTAGCAAGTTTGATGGGTATGTTATAGATTCCTCAGTTATGGGAAGAATTGACGAGCAGGTTATAAAAGCCCTCTTTGGCACACAGGAGGGTGAGCGCAAGGGCTCCTTGGGGCTTATTGAAACCTTCTCTGCGGCAAGCGCAATCAAGGCGGCAGATATCGCGGTTAAGACCGCAAGAGTGCAAATATACGACCTAAGAGTTTCACGAGGAATGGGCGGAAAGGGCGTAGTAATGATTACGGGTGATGTAGGAGATGTCACCGCATCAATCGAGGCTGGCGCTAATTACGCAAAGAGCGTATCAACCCTTTCGTCGTTCACAGTAATTCCAGCTCCCCACGAGGAGCTTTGGAAGCGAATGTAAGGAGATGTGGTTATGGAAGGTATAAAATTCATAATCGAAAAATGATCAAGAATACAAGGGCTCATAGATAATCTTTATGAAAAAATGCCCGAGATTGAGTCGGCAAGAGGCAAGCTTGTAACCGAGAGCTACAAGCAGACAGAGGCGCTTCCTATAATTAGGCGCAGAAGCTCTGCCTTTGCTCATATTCTTAGAAATATACCGATTGTTATAAGAGATGGCGAGCTTGTTGTTGGAAGCGCTACAATAGCTCCTCGCGGATGTCAGGTTTTCCCCGAATACTCATATGAGTGGCTACTTGGCGAGCTTGATACGGTTTCAACAAGACCCGCAGACCCATTTTATATAAGCGAAAAAACAAAGAGCGAGCTTCGCGAGATTTTCCCTTGGTGGAAGGGCAAGACCACAAGCGACCTTGCAAGGGCTAATATGGCGCCCGAGGCATACGAGGCGTTCACCGAGCATTCAATATTCACCCCAGGAAACTATTTCTACAACGGAATAGGACATGTGTGTGTGGATTACGGCAAGGTTATGAAAATCGGCTACAGAGGCATTATTGCCGAGGCAGAGGGCGCACTCTCGCGCCTTGAGGTGTCGGATGGCGATTATGCTTCAAGAAGCAATTTCCTTTACGCGGTAATAGAGAGCTGTGAGGCTGTAATAGAGTACGCACGCAGATATAGCGCGCTTGCACGCGATATGGCATCAAGGGAGACAAATCCCCAAAGAAAGCGCGAGCTTGAGATAATCTCACGCAACTGTGCAAGAGTTCCCGAATTTGGCGCAACAAGCTTCTATGAGGCTTGCCAGACCTTTTGGTTTATTCAGCTTCTTTTGCAGGTTGAGTCAAGCGGTCACTCTATCTCCCCCGGAAGATTTGACCAGTATATGTACCCATACTTCAAAAAGGACATCGACGAGGGAAAAATCACCTATGAGCAGGCGCAGGAGCTTCTTGACTGCCTGTGGGTAAAGCTCAACGATATAAACAAGGTAAGAGATGCTGCATCAGCTGACGGCTTTGCGGGCTACGGAATGTTCCAAAACCTCATCGTCGGCGGACAGGACATTCACGGAATGGATGCAACAAACGACCTTTCATATATGTGCCTTGAGGCATCTATGCATGTGCCTCTTCCTCAGCCATCTATCTCGATAAGAGTTTGGAATGGCTCACCCGAGCCCCTGCTTCTTAAGGCGGCAGCGCTTACAAGGCTTGGAACAGGCCTTCCTGCTTACTATAACGACGAGATTATTATTCCATCTATTATGGCAAGGGGACTTACCCTTGAGGACGCAAGAGATTATTGCATAATCGGCTGTGTTGAGCCTCAAAAGGCAGGAAAGACAGACGGCTGGCACGATGCGGCATTCTTCAATATGTGCCGTCCTATGGAGCTTGCATTCTCAAACGGCTATGATAAGGGCAAGAAAATCGGTCCAGACACGGGCGATGTGGCTGATATGAGAAGCTTTGAGGAGTTTTACGAGGCATACAAGGCTCAGCAAAGCTATATGATAAAGCTTCTTGTAAACGCGAATAATGCAATAGATATGGCGCACGCGGTAAGGTGTCCGCTTCCGTTCCAGTCCTGTATGGTAGAGGATTGCATCGGCAGAGGAAAATCCCTGCAGGAGGGCGGAGCGATATATAACTTCACAGGTCCACAGGGCTTCGGTATTGCGAACAACACAGACGGACTTGTGGCTATAAAGAAGCTCGTATTCGAGGAAAAGAGATTTACTCTTGTAGAGCTTCGAGAGGCGCTAAAGGCTAACTTTGGCTACGGAGTTAAGGGCGCATCTGCAGAGAAGCTCACTATCGAAATCGCAACCGAGCTTGCAAGACAGGGCTTAAATGTGACCGAGGACGCTATACATACAATTTACGACGAGGTAACAAATCAAACCTCTCTTAGCGAGGCACAAAGGACGAGATACAAGGAAATCAAGCGCCTTATTGAGGAGGAGGCTCCTAAGTACGGAAACGACATTTACGAGGTCGATATGTTCGCACGCGATGTTGCGAATTCCTACACAAGAGAGGTTGAAAAATACAAGAACGCGCGTGGCGGTATTTTCCAAGCAGGGCTTTATCCTGTGTCGGCAAATGTTCCTCTTGGCGCAAGCACAAGTGCAACCCCAGACGGACGACTTGCATATACACCGCTTGCAGATGGCATAGGTCCTGCATCGGGTAGAGATGTTAAGGGTCCAACCGCGACGGCAAACTCCGTTGCAAGGCTTGAGCAGGGTGTTGCCTCGAACGGAACCCTTCTTAACCAGAAGTTCCACCCCTCAGCCCTTGCGGGAATGGGCGGGCTTTCAAAGTTCGTTGCGCTCATTCGCTCGTATTTCGACCAAAAGGGAATGCATGTGCAGTTTAATGTTGTAACTAAGGAAACTCTAATAGACGCACAAAACAACCCCGAAAAATACAAGACCTTAGTAGTTAGAGTTGCGGGCTATAGCGCGCTATTTACAACACTCTCTCGCTCACTACAGGACGATATTATCAACAGAACAGAGCAGGGCTGGTAAAAGGGGCTCTGCCAAACGCAAGATTGATTTTGACGGAAAATAACCTTGAAATACTGCGTTCTCGCAAGACGAATCGGTGCTAAAAACAGCGATGATGTGTCGCAAAAGCATAAATTTTTAACGAAAAGAGGTGATTACAGTGCCACAGGACATAAAGGGCAGAATATTTAATATTCAACGCTTTTCAATTCACGACGGACCCGGAATAAGAACTATAGTTTTCTTTAAGGGGTGCTTTATGAGATGCGCGTGGTGCTGTAATCCCGAATCCCAGAGCAGAGAAATTGAAACAATTATCGAAAGGGGCAAGCCGAAAACGGTTGGTCGCGATGTTAGCGTCGCTGACATTATGCCCGAAATCTTAGCCGATTTACCGTATTACCGCAGAAGCGGAGGGGGCGTAACGCTCTCTGGCGGAGAGGTGCTTTGTCAGGCTGATTTTGCAAGAGAATTGCTTATTGCCTGCAAGCAGGCGGGGCTTCATACGGCAATTGAGTCAGCTTCCTCTGCTAAATTTGAGGAAATTGAAAAGCTACTTCCTTATCTTGACCTTTATCTTATGGACATAAAGCATATAGATAGCGCCAAGCACAAGGAATACACGGGCGTCTCAAACGAGAGAATTCTTGAAAACGCAAGAAAAATAGCCCAAAGCGGTGTTGAGCTTATAATAAGAACACCAGTAATCCCAGGCTTTAACGACACACCCGAGGAGATAAAAGCAATATCTCACTTTGCCAAGAGCCTAACAGGGGTAAGAGAGCATCATTTGCTACCCTACCACAGATTAGGTATGGACAAGTACGAGGGGCTTGGAAGAAATTATTCCCTAAAGGAGATAGAGCCACCGAGCAAGGAGAGAATGGAGTATCTTTTATCAGTTGCCGAGACATCGGGGCTTATATGTAAAATAGGAGGCTAAAATGGAGCTTAAGGAAAATATGAGAATAGTGCAGGAGCTTGTGCCTGGTAAGCAGATAACTCTTTGCCATATAATTGCAAATCCCGACGATGTGCTTTATACCAAGCTCGGTCTTGACCCAAAGACCGACTACACAAGAAGCGCAATAGGCGTTTTGACGGTTTCCCCTGCGGAGAGTGCGGTAATTACTGCCGATATCGCAATAAAGGCATCGGGCGCGGACATAGGATTTGTTGATAGATTTACAGGAACTCTTATCATCACAGGAAGCGTATCAAGCGTGGAGTCGGCATTCTCTGCAATAAGAGAATACTTTACAACCAAGCTCTCGTATGTTTGCTGTGATATAACCAGAACATAATGAAAAAAATTATTCTTATAGGCAGAGTTGCGGCAGGCAAGACCACCCTAACTCAGGCGCTTAATGGTGAGAATATTCACTACTATAAAACGCAGTATATAAACTATCTCGACACGATAATAGATACCCCTGGCGAATATACGGAGCTGAGGCAAACGAGTGGAGCGCTCGCGCTTTATGCGTACGAGGCAGATGTTGTCGGGCTTGTGCTTTCGGCAAACGAGCCATATTCGATTTTCTCCCCGTGTATTACAAGCCTTGTAAACAGAGAGGTTGTAGGAATTATAACAGGCATAGACAAGCCTGATGCTAATCCCGAAAGAGTTGAAAGATGGCTAAGGCTTGCGGGCTGTAAGAAAATATTCCCTGTCAGCGCCTACACGGGCGAGGGCGTAGATAAGCTTTTAGAATTTCTTGCCGACGAGGAGGACAAGATAGAATGAGCAGAACTCAAGTAATCGCATTTGCGAATAATAAGGGCGGAAGCGGAAAAACCACAAGCTGCTCTAATATAGGCTGTGCGCTCGCTATGATGGGCAAAAGGGTGCTTCTCATAGACGGAGATATGCAGTTAAATTTGACCCTTTCCTTCTTTGACGAGGAAAAGGCGCTTGAATATGCGAGCAACGGAAAAAACATATATATGGCGATAAAGGAAGAAAAGGACCTTTCGGGCTTTGTTGTGCCAACCGATTACGAGGGGCTCGATATTATACCCTCAACCTCGCTTATGAGCGCTATCGAATTCGACCTTTTCCCAAAATGGCAAAGAGAATTCATACTAAGAAAGTGTCTTGAGCCCATAAGGGCGCGTGGCTATTACGATTACATATTGATAGACTCTCCGCCAACGCTTGGTGGCTGGGTGATGAATATTATGTGCTCCGCGGACTTTGTAGTAATCCCCGTTGAGGCAAGCCCTTGGGGACTCTTTGGACTTGCTAATATGTTTGATTTCATAAATAAGGTAAAGGAAATTTCCCCTCGCCTTAGCATTATGGGAATTATGATAACAAAGGCTGACGAGAGAAAGAACTACTTTAAGGAAACCCTAAAGACTCTAAAGGAATCAGCAGAGGTAAGGGTTTTCGATAACTACATAAAGGTTGACAGCGCAATTGAATGGTCGCAGGACAACAGCAAGCCCGTTGTCGCCTACAAGAAATACTCAAGAAGCGCTATTGAATATCAATATTTAGCAAAGGAGATAGTAGAATATGCCAATAGGTAAGAACGCGATAAAAAGAATTACAAATAATGGCTACTCAAGCGTAAAATCGTCAGCTCCCGATATGGAAAATAGCGAGATGGCCGAGAAAAAGGCAGAGGTAGCTGAGAAAAAAGCGCCTACCGCGAAAAAATCCACCGCGAAAGCTACAGCCTCGGCAGGAGCGCCAAGGGCGAGCACTCCAAAGGCAAGCACTCCAAAGGCAAGCGCGCCAAAAAAGCCATCGGCTAAAAAGGCGCCATCTGCACCCAAAAAGAGTATGGAGAGCGAGCCAGAGCTCTCACCCGTTAAGACCGCAAAAAAGGTTGTAAAAAAAGCGCCAGAGAAAGCAAAAGCGCAGGACAACGGCTGTATTAACATCGGCAGAGGCGAGCTACCCGTTCATCTTCTTTAAGATAAATAGAATACAAGAAAAAGGACAGAGAAATCTGTCCTTTTGCATTGAAAACAAGAGATATGTGTGCTATAATTTATTTATCAATTAAATTTTAAGGGGTAAATTATGAGAATTTTATTTCAAGGCGATTCAATAACAGATGCGGGCAGAGATTGGAACAACGATGCACAGCTCGGTAGAGGCTATGCTCATCTTGTTTCGGCAGAGCTTGGCTTTAAGGAGCCAGCACAGCACACCTTTGTAAACAAGGGCATTAGTGGTAACAGAGTTGTTGACCTCTATGCGCGCATAAAGAGAGATATAATCAACTATAAGCCCGATGTGATGAGTATTCTTATCGGTGTAAACGATGTATGGCACGAGCTTGGAGACAGCCCAAACGGCGTAGATGCCGACAAGTTCTTCAAGATTTATTCAATGCTTATAGAGGAAATCAAAGAAGCCCTACCCGAGGTTAAAATTATGATTTTAGAGCCATTTGTCTTAGAGGCAGGTGCAACCGAGGCTAACTGGGAATTCTTTAAGACCGAAACCGCAAAGCGCGCCGAAATGTCAAGAAAAATAGCAGAAAAGTACGCACTTCCCTTCATACCACTCCAAAAGGGCTTTGACAACCTTGCAAAGAAAGCACCAAACGATTATTGGCTTGCAGACGGAGTTCATCCAACACCATCAGGGCATGAGTATATTAAAGAGGAGTGGCTTAAGGCGTATTTAGCGCTTTAATGCGTATTTAGCGCTTTTAGGCTTCATTATACTGCGTTGCTCCTCGCTGACGACCGTCGTCGTATGCCATATACGACTTAGTCCGCCCTCTGCGGTGCGCCTTGTCTAATATTGCCTAAAAGCGCTAAGTGGCAAGCAAATGCGAAGTGTTGAGTGCGAAGTGAGGAATGGCGGGCAAGCCCCGCGGGCGAAAAGAACGAAAACAGTGCCGTCGGCGCGTTTTCTACCTTTTCTCTTCATTCTTCTTTCTTCATTTTTCTCTCTTCGTTCGTAAAATACCGCGTGCGCCTTGTCTAACATTGCCTAAAAGCGCTAAGTGGCAAGCAAGTGCGAAATGAGAAATGTTATTTTTATTGACAACCGCATTTTGCTATGCTATAATATACACACAAAATATTTTTATATTCGCGGGAGATTTCGCCCGCGCAAGGAGAAATTATGAAAAAGAGATTGACAATAGTTCTTTTGGCTCTTGCTCTTTTTGTGTGTGCCTTTGCGCTTTCTGTTAGCGCTAAGAGCGTATATCTTGAAGAGATTCCTGACGAGCTAAAGGCGCCAAGCGACACAGCTACACATTTTGTAGTGCTTGAGGATGAGGTGTACTTTGTAGGCTCGGGTGGCACAGTCAATGGGCTTAACACCGACAAGATTACCGCCGATTTGCAGACTGCAGGCATTGATACCTCAAAGATAGGCACAGAGTATCTTACAAAGCTTATTATTCCATCAACCTTTGGCGGAAGCACAGTAACGGCTGTTGGCTTTAATGGTGCTTTTAAGGAAAACACTTATTTCTGGAACAAGGTTGGCTATATTAGGATGCCGGGCACGGTAGCCTCTGTTACCGATATGAACCAGGCAACACAAAAGCTAAGATATTTTGACTTTGGCGAAAACAGTCAGGTAACTGCTATTCCTTATTGCTTTATGAATTCATCTAAGCAGATGATGCTTATTGAGAACTTCCCAAGAAACCTAAACTCAATAGGAGAACAGGCATTTAATCTCTGCTATGGTGCTTTTAGAGGAGAGCTTTATTTGAATGCGACCACAATAGGCGTTTCCGCATTTAACAACTCGCTTTCCTTTGTAACAAAGCTTATCTTGGGACCTAACACACAAAATATAGGAAGACAATCGCTCTGCGTGCGCTCCTCGGAAATTCCCGATTCATACGAGCCTGCTGACGGCAAGGTGTCAATTACTGAGATTGTTTTTGAGTGCGATGTTTCAAAGGTTACCTTCGCTACTCAGGGCAACGATACGGGCTCATTCTATTTTACAGGAAACACTCGTTCACCCTATGAGAAGCTTGAGACAATCGTGCTTGCTCACCCAGACAACGAAAGGGCATATGTTGACGGAGCAGTCTTTAACGACTTTACAGCTGATGGTGTGACAGTTTTGTTCAACGACAGCGATGGACTTGATGACTATGTAACAGTATATCACAGCTTTGACACAATTAAGGGCGTTTCGTACGAGAGCTTCCTTAGCGAGGGAACAAAATCAATCGAATGCTCAAAATGTGGCGCGATAACAACGGAAAAGACCGCCCCTGTGTTCGAATTCCTTGGCTATTCATATAAGATAGATGCTATAAACGGTGGCGGACTTGCGTGTGGCTACAAGGTTGACAAGGAAGCGCTTGAGGAGTTTAAGAGCTATAACGAGGGTACAATCAGCTTCGGTCTTATAATGTTCAATCCAAATAGCGATTCCGCAAAAAACGCAACTGCGATTTTTGCAAACGGCAAGCTCACAATTAACGAAAAAGCATTGCAGGTTGAAATTACAGATGTTAAGTATTCGACCATCAATGTGTTGATAAACGGCTTTGATGAGCAGAGTGCTGACTTGGAGCTCGTAATCGCGTTCTATTTAAATATAGCGGTTGGCGAGGGCGACAGCGTAGTTCACACAACAACCATTGAGCAGGGAACAACCACGAAAGATGGCACGAGTGTTGTCAAGGGCTACTATGAAAAAGACGTTAAGCTCGCAACAATTACCTACAACACTGTAGCTCAATAAATCAAAAAGGACTTCGAAAGAAGTCCTTTTTTTATGAAATTGTCTTGCTTGAAAGATAGGCGTAGCAAGCTTATTTTTGCTCCTTGGGCGGATAGGTGATAGCACCCTCTGCGCCCTCAAATTCCTTTATCGCTTGGCGAATGAGGAACAAAATTTCTCCGTTTGCAGAGCGTCCGTAATATTTTGAAATATAATGCAATTTGTAATGCAATTCGGGGTCTATTTCAATTCCAAGGTGCTTGTTGTTCTTGTTTCTCATAGTAACCTCAATTTAAAAAATCTTAATTTAAGTACATTTTAAGATTATTTTGTGCTACAATGTTCTTAGTATACTTAAAATAAGTACACCAAATTTAGAAAAAGAGGTTAATAAATATGATTTGCACCTTTTTTGGGCACAGAGATGCGCCATTGAGCATAGAAAAAGAACTTGAAAAAATTATATTGAGCCTGATAAGCGAGGGTGTAGACGAGTTCTTGGTTGGCAATAATGGAAGCTTTGACCTGCTGGTGCAGGGTGTTTTACGCAAGCTTTTCTTGAAAAGCGAAAAAATAAGGTATAGTGTAGTTATTTCCTATTTAAACGAGCGTGTAGATGAGCGCTTTAAAGAGAAAGTGATATACCCAGAGGGGCTTGAGATGTCTCCCAAAAAAATAGCGATAATTAAGCGTAACGAGTGGATGCTGAAGCGTGCAAGTGTTGCAGTTGTGTATGTTAAATATACGCAAGGAAGCTCATATAAGCTGTTGCGAAAGGCAGAACGCTCAAGAATAAGAATTATAAATTTGGCAACAGAGCCTAAGCTGTAATAAACTATATGATATATCGAAAAAGAAAGCGGGAAAGCAAAAAGCAAGCACATCTGTGCTTGCTTTTAATTGTTTATTAGTTTCCAAGGTCCTCGACGATGAGCTCGCGAACGGCTGGCTCAGCGGGTGGTGGGTTATCTCTAATTGCGAGGAACTTAGGAGCAACCTGTGGGAACATTGCGCAGGAGAGAACATCCTCGTCGCTCTTTACAATGTTAGCAAACTCTTGACGATACTTGTCAAGCTCAGGTGCGATAAGGTCGGCAGGACGGCAGGTGATTACCTCGTCGTCACCGATTGCCTTCCTTCTTACCTCCTCGTTTACCTTGCCTGGGAGCATACCATACTCGCCACGGAGAAGTCCCTTAGACTCCTTAGATACCATTTTGTATCTTTCGCCCATAAGAACATTAAGAACCGCCTGAGTACCAACGATTTGGCTTGTAGGAGTTACAAGTGGTGGGTAGCCGAAGTCCTCACGAACTCTTGGCACCTCTGCAAGCACCTCGTAGAGCTTGTCCTCTGCCTTAGCCTGCTTAAGCTGTGAAATAAGGTTAGAGAGCATTCCGCCGGGTACTTGATAAAGAAGAGTATTTGGGTCAACATTTAGAACCTTAGGGTCAAGCGAGCCTGCCTCCTTAAGCTTCGCAGCAACGCCACGGAAGTGAGCAGCGATACCGCTTAGGTGATTAAGGTCGATGCCTGTGTCGTACTTTGTGCCCTGAAGGGTTGCAACCATAGCCTCGGTAGATGGCTGAGATGTACCATTAGCAAGAGGAGAAAGGGCTGTGTCGATAATGTCAACGCCCGCCTCGATTGCCTTAAGATAGGTCATATCGCCAGTACCTGTGGTGTTATGGGTGTGAAGGTGGATAGGAACCTTAACCTTAGCCTTGAGCGCCTTAACGAGTGACTGAGCATCGTAAGGGAGAAGAAGGTTAGCCATATCCTTGATCCAGATTGTATCAGCGCCCATTTCCTCGAGCTTGCACGCGAGGTCAACGAAGTATTCCTCGTTATGAACAGGGCTTATGGTGTAGGAAAGAGCTGCCTCAACATGACCGCCAAATTTCTTTGTAGCCCTGATAGCAGTTTCCATATTTCTTACATCGTTAAGCGCATCGAAGATACGGATTACATCAATACCGTTCTTGATAGCCTTTTCGATAAATGCCTCGACAACATCGTCAGCATAGTGCTTGTAGCCGAGAAGGTTTTGTCCACGAAGGAGCATTTGAAGCTTGGTATTAGGCATAGCCTTCTTAAGAGCGCGAAGTCTTTCCCAAGGGTCCTCGTTGAGGAAGCGCATACAGGAATCGAAGGTCGCACCGCCCCAGCACTCAAGTGACCAGTAGCCAGCCTTGTCAAGTGCCTCGCAGGCAGGAAGCATATCCTCAAGCCTCATTCTCGTAGCCGCCTGTGATTGATGGGCGTCACGGAGAATTGTATCGGTTATAAAAACTTTATTTTTTGTAGCCATAATTATCCCTCTTGAAAATTAATAAGCGGTGTTAATCGTCGCCATGTTTCACACGCGACCTCAATGTACAGAGAGTACACCCTCGCCCGCGTTTTGCAGTGCGCCTAGCCTAACTTGCTTATTAATCTTCAATTTAAATTAGTTTTGTGTTAATGAATTGTTAGTCTTAAGCCACGGTTTGGAGCAATGCGATGAGCACGCCTGCGGCAATACCTGAGCCGATAACTCCCGCAACATTTGGTCCCATTGCGTGCATAAGAAGGAAGTTTCCTGGGTCGTCCTCTTGTCCAACCTTTTGTGAAACTCTTGCAGCCATAGGAACTGCACTAACTCCAGCAGAGCCGATAAGTGGGTTGATTTTCTTTCCCTCGGGAAGGAATACATTCATAAGCTTTGCAATAAGCACGCCACTTGCAGTAGCAACACCGAATGCAACAACGCCCATTAGAATTATGATAAGTGTCTTTGGCGAGAGGAAGGTTGCCGCGGTTGCGGTTGCACCAACGCTGACACCAAGGAATACTGTTACGATATTCATAAGCTCGTTTTGAACGGTCTTAGATAGACGGTCGCAAACACCGCACTCCTTAAGAAGGTTACCAAACATAAGGCATCCTACGAGCATTGCAGCCGAAGGAACGATGAGGGCAACCACGATTGTTACCATAATTGGGAATATAATCTTTTGCTTTCTTGAAACGGGGCGAAGCGCAGTCATTCTAATCATACGCTCCTTCTTAGTTGTAAGAAGCTTCATAATAGGTGGCTGAATTACGGGAACGAGCGCCATATATGAGTACGCCGCAACCGCGATAGGACCGAGAAGACCTGGGGCGAGCTTTGATGTTGTATAAATTGCGGTAGGTCCGTCTGCACCACCGATAATACCGATTGATGCCGCCTCCTTGAGGGAGAAGGTGATTGCATCCCAGCCAGCAGCCTGACCGATAGCACTAATTCCCATAACGCCTGCAACGGTTGCAAAAATACCAACCTGAGCAGCAGCGCCGAGAATAAGGCTCTTTGGATTTGCAATTAGTGGACCGAAGTCAGTCATTGCGCCAACACCGATGAAGATAAGGCAAGGATAGATGCCGAGCTTAACTCCAAGGTAGAGAACATCGATAAGACCAACAGCTATTGATGTGCCCTCAAGACGAATAAGTGAGTTGAGAACAGGGAACTCTCCAACAACGCCTGTTGAGATTGCCTCCTTAAGAGCACCGAGGTCGGTGAAATAAAGAGCATTTTCGGCAGTTGAGCCAGGAGCCATAATATTGAGCTCTCTTGCGATTTGGAGAATTTTGTCAGCGCTAATCTTTGCACCGCCAAACAAATCCCATTGAATGTGTCCCGCTGCAAAGAGCTCCTCGTGGTAAGCCTCTGCGAAGGGAAGGTTAGTAAGAAGCATACCTATTGCGATAGGAAGAAGGAGTAGTGGCTCAAACTTCTTGCCAATAGCAAGGTAGCAAAGCACGCAGGCAATGGCTATCATAACGATGTTTTTCCAACCACCGTCACCGAAGAAGCCATAGACACCCGTCTGCTTCAAAAATTCGAGAATTCTTTCCATTTATGTAGCCTCCGCTTATGCAAGAGAGCAAAGAGCTGTTCCTGTTTCTACAGAAGCACCAGCGGAAACGCTAACGCCTGCAACAGTTCCATCACATGGAGCCATAATTTCGTTTTCCATCTTCATAGCCTCGAGAACGAAGAGAACATCGCCCTTCTTAACTGCTTGGCCGTTTGATACATTAACCTTAAGAATTGTACCAGGCATAGGAGCGCTGATTGCTTGTCCGCCTGAAGGAGCGCTTGCAGGAGCTACAGCTACAGGAGCTGGAGCAGGTGCGCTTGCCTTGATATCTGCCTTATCTACTACTTCGATTGTGATTTCGTAAACATTGCCGTTTACTGTTACCTTGTAAGCTTTCATTTTTATTTACCTCTTTTTTAATAATTAACTAAGTTTTTTGAGTGATA
>JAFTIV010000199.1 GCA_017456685.1 Clostridia bacterium
AATAAAGGAACTCATCTCCACAATGCTCAAAAGAGAGAAAAATGGCATTCTTTACGCCTTTGAGGGCTCAAATCACTGGTTCTTCTACGACTGGTCACCTCATCTTGAGGGAAGATTGTTGGGAGCGCAGGACGCAGGCAAGGAGCTAATGCTCACTCTGCTTTTTATATACGCACTTGAAAATTACAAAAAAATATGCACCCTATGCGAGCTACCATTTGAATATGATGAGAAAATACAAGCACTAAGGAAGGGTACAATTGATACCTTTTTCAACGAAAAAAGCGGTCTTTTCTCGCTTTCCACAGATGAGGAAATTTATCATAGCCTTCCAAACTCGCTCGCAATTCTTCTTGGACTTGTGCCAGAGCAGAAATGCGTAAAAATCGCGCAAAAAATCGCACAGGGTAGCTTAATTTCACCCTCGCTCTCTATGAAATGCTTTGAGTATGATGCTCTTTTGAGTGTCGATAAGAGCTATATTTCACAAATCAAGGACGAGATACGAGAGGTGTATGGCAAAATGCTCGATTTCGGCTCAAGCACCGTATGGGAAACCAAGGAGGGCTACGAGGCATTTGATAACGCAGGCTCACTTTGCCACGGCTGGAGCGCAATTGTTATTAAATACCTCTTGATGTAGCTAAATAAGCCCCTTGATATAACTAAATAAAAAAGACGGATTTTGAGAATCCGTCTTTTAATTTTTATTCGGTTCTTAGAGCTATAACAGGGTCCTTCTTAGCCGCAATTCTTGATGGAACAAGACCCGCAACAAGAGTAAGAAGCATGCTTATAAGGATAAGAATTATCGCACTGCTTACAGGAAGCACCGCCTTAAGCGTTGCAAGACCAGTTAGCGCGCCGAGAATAATATTTATAATCACAATAAAGAATAGTGAAACTAAAATACCAATAAGTCCAGCGCCAAAGCCTACGATAAGCGTCTCTGCATTAAACACTCTTGATACATCCTTTTTAGACGCACCAATTGCACGCAAAATACCGATTTCCTTTGTTCTTTCAAGAACTGAAATGTAGGTAATAATACCTATCATAATAGAAGAAACAATAAGTGAAATTGCAACGAATGCAACAAGCACATAGGTTATAGCATTGACAATAGTAGTTACAGAGGAAAGAAGCATACCAATAGTGTCGGTATAGGTGATTTGGTCAATCTTTTCCTGATTTGCGTTGTACGCCTTTATCTCCTCACTGATTGTGTCCTTAGCCTCAAAATCCTTAGGATAAATAAGAATTCTGCTTGGGTTAGCTGTGTCAACATAGCCAAGAACATTGAGAAGGTCCTCATATGGTCTGTTATAGAGCATAGAGTTAATAATCCTCAAGAAGTTATCAGGGTTTGTCTGCGCCTCTTGGATAAGAAGCGAGGCTGAGCCGATAGAAAGGCTTTCGTGATTTGGATTAAGAGTTATATTTGTTAGAATATTGATATATTCCTCAATATCAGCCTCTGCAAATCCGCCCCAAGGCTCCTTTGCGAGCTTTGCGCTGAATGCCTTGTCAACGGTAAGGGCATTTTTAAGAGTAGTAATTAATTGCTCATCAGTTTTTATAAAGGCGAGCACGCCTGGATAATATTGATTTATTGTGTACTTAAGAGTGCCTGGCTCTGTAATGCTTCCAAGATAAGGATTAAAGCCTGCAAAGGGGAGACCATCAATAAGGTTAGTTGTAGTATTAGCCTGCTGAGCATCAACAACCTCGCTATTGCTTGAGATTTCAATCATCTTATCCATTAGCTCTGGCATGTAGCCGATAGAGCCAAATTGGTTTGAGCTTGCCCCCTCCTCAGCGGGAGTGACAATACCAACGACCTTTAGAGTTTGTGCCTTATCAAAGTCAATCTCGTTAAGCTCACGCTCTCTTATAGCGATTACCTCTCCGTTTTCATTTTTGACAGTGGTCCATCTTTCGGAGTCAGGAATAACCTTGAACTCATAATTGAGAATTTCCTCAAAGGTGTATTTTGTAGAAGGAATGGAGATTTCATTGCCCTCAATATCATCATAAAGAGCAACAAGATATCTTGAAAGCTCATTATAGTCTCTAATACCAAGAATATAAAGGACAAAGTCTGTAATGATAAGGTCCTTATTTACAATGAGAACAATTTCGTTTTCGTTTTCTGGGAAGCGACCGCCTCCCTCAACGAGCTTATACTGAGTCTTGACATAATCCATATCTCCAACAAACTCGCTCCAAACAGAGGAGTTTATCGAGGTTAAGCTCTGTGCGCTTTGCTGTGAATTAGGCATTATCTTGTTCATGAGAGCAGAAATGTCGGAAAGATTAGCACGAGGAGAAATTGTTCCGTCAGGGTTTTTAATCATAGTATAGGTGTTGAGACCAGCGTTGTATCTGTACTTAATGTCAGTTGTGTTTTCTTGGACCCTTTCGTTGCTATCAAGCCAAACTTTAAATTTGACAAGATTGTTTTCATTTCGTCCGTTTGCCATAGCATTCATAACATTTATCATAACATCGTTAGAATAAACTGTTTCAGGTTGCTTGTTTTCGATTTTTGGAGGGTCCATAACAGCTCCAACAAGTGACATTATATCGATAGAGCTATTTTGAATTTCAATAGGGTAAGAGCCCATTGTGCTTTCCTCAACGCTATCAATATATCTGTTTACGCCAGTTGAAACAGAAAGAATGAGCGCAATGCCTATGATACCAATGCTTCCCGCAAAGGCAGTTAGGAAGGTACGACCCTTCTTTGTAAGAAGGTTATTGAGCGAGAGGGCAAGCGCGGTAAGGAAAGACATAGACCTTTTCTTGTCTCTTTTAGCTCCCTTCTTGCCATTAAGCTCTTCACTAACGGGCGCAATCGCCTCAGGCACTTGAGCCTCAGCACAGTAGGGGTTGGTGTCTCCCTCAACCTCTCCGTCCTTAAGACGAATAATTCTGTTCGCATATTCATCGGCAAGCTCTGGGTTGTGAGTAACCATTATAATGAGCTTATCCTTGGAAATGTCCTTAAGGATTTCCATAATTTGAACGCTCGTTTCGGAATCAAGCGCTCCCGTTGGCTCGTCAGCCATAAGAATATCAGGGTCGTTTACAAGAGCACGCGCAATTGCAACCCTTTGCATTTGTCCGCCCGACATTTGATTTGGCTTTTTGTGAATTTGGTCACCAAGTCCAACCTTCTCAAGAGCCTCAATAGCTCTTTTTCTTCTCTCATCCTTAGAAACTCCCGAAAGAGTGAGCGCAAGCTCTACATTAGATAAAACAGTCTGGTGAGGGATGAGGTTATAGCTTTGAAATACAAAGCCTATGGAGTGGTTTCTGTAGGTATCCCAATCGCTATCGTTAAAGTCCTTGGTCGATTTTCCATTTATTATAAGATCACCGCTTGTGTACTTGTCAAGACCACCGATTATGTTAAGTAGAGTAGTCTTTCCACAGCCCGAGTGGCCAAGAATAGCGACAAATTCGCTTTTCCTAAATTCAAGATTTACACCGCGTAGCGCGCTGACTGTGGTGTCACCGGTGACATAATCCTTTTTTATGTCAATTAACTTAAGCATATTTTCCTCCTTATATAAAAATAAAATAACAAATATAATTCTATCATTTATTTGTGGCTTAGTCAATAACTTTTTTACTAAAATTTTGATATGAATAAAAATTCAGTTTTTCTTCACATTTCCAAAAATCCATATTCAAAAGCAGGCAAAAAAGAAAATATTTATTCACGCACATAATTCGACAAAAATTTATTTTTTTCGACCAAGTACAGCATTAAGGAGAAAAACAACTAAAAAATGTCAAGGGCGCGACACAGCTATTTGACCTCTCTTGATAAAATAACAAGAAAAACAAGATTATATAGCGCAAGGGCTGTGACAATAAGGTCGCAAATTCCCCATAAAAGCTCACCTGTGACAATAGGCGAAATTAGGCAAACAAAGAGGAAAATTAGACAATAAGCAAAATACGCACCTCTTGAGCGCGATAGAAATCGAAGTGAGCGCTCTCCATAGTAAAATTGAGAGCATACAGTTGCAAGTGCAAACAGAGCACACGCACAGACAATAAACCATTCGCCAAAAGGACCGATGAGCGCCTTGAACGAGCTTGTGGCGAGTGAAAATGCAGAGTGCGCATCTGTGTCGGCAATTAAAACGACAAGTGCGGTAAGAAGACATAGGACTACCGTATCCCAAAACACCTCAAAAATGCCAAGACACCCTTGGGAGTGTGGATTAAGCGAGGAAGAAGCGTGAGCCATTGTTGCACTTCCGCATCCAGCCTCATTCGATAAAAGTCCTCTTGTGAAGCCATAACGAATGGCGCTTGATATGCCGAAGCCAACCCCGCCACCGAGCACGCTCTTGAAAGAAAAGGCTTCCTTAAAAATGCGCGAAATTGCGACACATACCCCCTCGGGATTAGAAAAAATGATAAACAAGGAAATCCCAATGTATAAAAGCGACAGAAGAGGAATTAAAGCCGAGCTTACCGCTTGAATTCGCCCCTCACCACCTAATACAACCAAAAAGCACGCAAAAACAAACACAGCCCCGAATAAAAGCCTTTTATCCCCGAACGCATCGCTTACTGAGCTGATTTGAACGAGCGCACCCGTTGACAGAGAATTCAAAATGCACAGAAGTGCAAATATGCCACCAAAAATATGCCCGCGTCCTTTTGCCGCATCGGCTATGTAATATGGTGCACCGCCATAGTAATTACCGACACTCCCTCGCCTGTGCTTGATTGATAGAAATGCCTCAGCATATTTCACACTCATAGCCACAATTGCGCTTATAAGCATCCAAAAAACCGCACCTGCTCCACCCATCATAATTGCAGAGCACACACCTACAATGTTTCCAACGCCAAGCGTACCAGCAAGCGCAACGCAAAGGGGCTTAAAGCCACCTGAGGAGCGAAAGGCGTGCTTGATTGTGCGCACAGGGTGCAGTATGTAAAAGAATTTTAGCTTAAAAATAAAAAACAGCCCGATAGCACAAAGAAGGAACGGAAGAATTATTCCCCCTAAAACAAAATTTATTCTCTCAAGCATAAAATCACCACCCAATTTAATATATTCTAAATGTGGTGATTAAATTCTGCAACAAAATTAAATTTGACGAATTATTAACAATATGTTAATAAAATTTAATTTATTTGTGAATAATATTAATATTACTTGATTTTCGAGGCGCGCGGTTATAAAATACCATATATATAAGAAAAATCTCACGGAGGTGAATTGAAATGGCAATAAAGCCCTTATCTAACAGAGTAGTTCTCAAAAATCTTGAGGCAGAGGAAACAACAAAGGGAGGAATTATCCTCACAGGCACCGCTAAGGAAAAGCCACAGACCGCAGAGGTTATCGCAGTAGGCGATGGCGCAGTTGTTGACGGCAAGCTCGTTCCTATGACTGTAAAGGTTGGAGACAAGGTAATAATCAGCAAATATTCCGGTACAGAGGTAAAGCTCGACGGAAACGAATACATTATTGTTAAGGAAGACGACATTCTTGCAATAGTTGAGTAAGGAGATATCATTATGGCAAAGGAAATACTTTATGGAATTGAGGCAAGAAACGCACTTTTAAGAGGCGTTGATAAGCTTGCTGACACAGTAAAAATCACCCTCGGTCCTAAGGGCAGAAATGTAGTTCTTGATAGAAAATACGGCTCACCCCTTATTACAAATGATGGTGTAACAATTGCAAAGGAAATTGAGCTTGAGGATGCTTGCGAGAATATGGGCGCACAGCTCGTACGCGAGGTTGCATCTAAGACAAACGATGCGGCAGGTGATGTTACAACCACAGCAACCCTTCTTACACAGGAATTTATAAGAGAGGGTTTGAAGAATGTAACCGCAGGCGCTAACCCTATTGTTATTCGTAAGGGAATTGCAAAGGCTGTTGAGGTTGCAGTCGATGCTCTTGTTGCTAACTCAAAGAAGGTAAACGGAAAAGAGGATATCACAAGAGTAGGTACAGTTTCCGCAGGAGATGCTTCAATCGGTCAGCTTATCGCTGATGCAATGGAGAAGGTAACAGCAGATGGTGTTATCACGGTTGAGGAGTCTAAAACCACCGAAACCTATTGCGAGGTTGTTGAGGGTATGCAATTTGATAGAGGCTACCTCAGCGCATATATGGCAACAGATATGGATAAGATGGAGGCAACTCTTGATGATGCTCTCGTTCTTATCACAGATAAGAAAATTAGCAACATTCAAGATCTTTTACCACTTCTTGAGCAAATCGTTCAAAGCGGTAGAAAGCTTCTTATCGTTGCAGAGGATATTGAGGGCGAGGCTCTTACAACTCTCGTGCTTAATAAGCTGAGAGGAACCTTTACGGTAGTTGCAGTTAAGGCACCAGGCTTTGGCGACAGACGCAAGGAAATGCTTCGCGATATTGCAATCCTTACAGGCGGAACAGTTATCACCGAGGAGCTCGGCTATGAGCTTAAGGATGCATCTCTCCCACTTCTTGGTAGAGCAAGACAGATTATCGTAAACAAGGAAAATACAACAATCGTTGGTGGCTATGGCGCAAGCGAGGATATCAAGGCGAGAATTTCTCAAATTAAGAGCGCAATTGATGCAACCGAGAGCGAGTTTGATAGAGAAAAGCTTCAGGAAAGACTTGCAAAGCTCTCAGGCGGAGTTGCCGTAATTAAGGTTGGCGCAGCTACAGAAACCGAAATGAAGGAAAAGAAGCTTCGCATCGAGGACGCACTCAACGCAACACGCGCAGCCGTTGAGGAGG
>JAFTIV010000200.1 GCA_017456685.1 Clostridia bacterium
CCCATTTTGTGTACTATTCTTCCTGACATTGGGAATGCGGAAATTCCCGCTGCGCCTATCATTGGGTTTATTGGGTCCTTATGCATTGCCTTAAGAATTAGATTGAATAGCTTTGCAAAGAGGACACCGCCTGCTGTATCAACGATAAATGCAATAAGTCCAAGACCGAGGATAAGAAGTGTAGATGGCTTAAGGAATTTATCAGCGCTCATTTGGAATGCGATAGTAATTCCCAAGAAGATTGTGATAAGGTTTGCAAGAACCTTTTGGGCAGTTTCCGAGAGTGAATCAAGCACTCCGCACTCACGAATGAGGTTACCAAACATAAGGAAGCCGATAAGTGATGCGGCTGCTGGAACGAATATACAGGTAACAACGGAGATAACGATTGGGAAAAGAATCTTTGTTGTTTTAGAAACACTCTTCTGCTCGTACTTCATTCTTATCTTGCGCTCTTTCTTAGTTGTCAAGAGCTTGATTACAGGGGGTTGAATGATAGGAACGAGAGCCATATATGAGTATGCGGCTACTGCGATTGCACCGATATAGCCCGAATTTTCGCCACCGCCGAGAAGGGTGTTAGCGACAACGATTGAGGTAGGACCATCGGCTGCACCGATTATTGAGATTGATGCGGCAACCTCTGGTGCGAAGAACATAGCTGCCATACAAAGCGTAAAGAATATTCCAAATTGCGCTGCGGCACCGAATATCATTAGCTTGGGGTTGTTGAGAAGCGGGCCGAAGTCTATCATCGCACCTATTCCTATAAATAGGATTAAAGGAAATAGCTCATTCGCGATTCCTGCGTTGTAAAGTGTTTCAAGAGGCTCTGCTATACCTGAACCCGGGAAGTTCATAAGAATTGCACCAAAGCCTATTGGCAAAAGAAGGGTTGGCTCCATTTGCTTTTTGATTGCAAGGAAGATAAGAACTGCGCCGATAAGCCACATAATTACCATCTTCCAATTGTCGCCCTCGCCAAATTTAAATATTGGCTCAAACAAACCAAGAAGTTCTTTCATTTTTGTATTCCTTTTCTTGTTTTTATTTTATGCTAATGATTATAGCACACTTTTGTTAACATTTCAATCATTTTATATTTTTTGTTTCACAAAAGCACAAAATTTTAATGAAAATGATTTTTTGCATAATTATTGAAAATTAGCGCCTTATATGATATAATTTTTTCATTAGAAATTCAATGCTTTTATGGCTTGGAAGGGGTTTTTATGGCTACATTTTTAACGACGCTTAGTCAAATTTCATATCTTTTTTTGTTAATCGGCGCGGGCTTTGCGGTTATGAAGCTATGCAGGCTTCCCGAGAACGCAACAAACATTCTTTCTAAGCTTGTTACTACGCTTTTTATGCCTGCCTTAATTTTGACTAACTTTATGGAGAATTTCACCGTTGCGCGTCTTAGCTCTGCGTGGCCGTACGCCTTGGCGGGTGTAATTGTGGTTGCGTTGTCGATTGCGTTTGCAAAATTAGTTTCTATTTTTAGCGCAAGGGACCCTTATCACAAGGATATTCATACATATTGTCTTGCATTTTCTAATTTTGGCTTTATGGGCACAGCGGTTGTATCGACCCTTATGCCCGAGCTATTTATGTCTTATTTAATTCTTTGCACTCCTATGTGGATTGTAAACTATTCATGGGCAGTTCCTGCTCTTTTGATGCCAAGTGACAAGAAAAGAGGCTTTAGCTTTAAAAACCTTTTAAATCCTCTATTTATCGCTATGATACTTGGCATTATAATTGGAATGACGCGCTTGCCTATTCCATCGTTTTTAGATGTATCAATAGATGCGCTTAGCAAGTGTATGTCGCCAAGCACTATGCTTCTTACAGGTATGTGTGTTGCAAAAATAGATATTAAGCGCGTTCTTAAAATAAAAAGCATTTATGCCCTGTCGGCAATAAGGCTTTTACTAATCCCTTCGATATTCTTGATTGTACTACTGATACACAAATTTGATTACGGAGTTTCGCTTTGCGTTTTGTCGGTATTATCAATGCCTCTTGGCTTAAATAGTGTGGTAATTCCCGAGGCGCACGGACAAGACACGAGCGAGGCATCGGGCATGGCTATTGTTTCTCATCTTGCCTCTGCGCTTACAATTCCCTTGATGTTTACAATATTCGAATTGATAATATAAAGCAATATGCAAAGAAATACAATATATTTTGGCTAAAAATACAATTGTATTGTAAAAGCATTTATATTATAATGAACTTAGAACTAAAAATGCTTAATGCACAAGGAGCGAGATATGACAGAAAACAATCATCCAAAATATGCATCCTTTAACAGCGATTTTCTCTCTGTTACCTTCAACAAGGAAACGGGAGCTATTGCCTTTTTGGGAATCGAATCGGGCGGAAGAGACAGAGATAAGCACGCAAGCTTTAACCTAACAATTCCTGCATATGGTGCTGTTTTTGGAGCTTTTAAAAAGGCCTTACCTACAAAGCAGGAAATCACAGATGGTAGAGTGTTTTTCGAAAACGAAAAAGGAAGCAGTATCTCCTACAATATGACTGATGCTCACACGATGAAAATCGAGCTTAAGAATTCTGTTGCAAGCGACATTTTCAGCACAAGATTTTCGGTTAAGACTGCACCACCTACTATTTGGACAAAGGCTCAGCCAAAGAAGCTCAAGAGCAACAATCCATTGACAATTTTCAAGACAAGATTTACTCTTCCCTTGATTGTACACTTCCCTGACTTTGGTAGAATAGAAATCTCATCTCCCTCAAGCGAGGTTTATTGTGTAGAGGAGCTTCAGCTATCGAGAGATTTTACAGGCATTGAGCTTGGCTACAAGAACTACTCCTTTAACCATAACAGAATGCACGCACTACACTATGGTAGCTCGTTTCTCACCTTCAAGTCGAGCAAGCCTCTTGAAAGCGTTGAGCTAACCTTTAAGGTTATGGACGAGTGCTATCCACACTTCGAGGGTGAGGACGACCCAAGATATGATGGACTTAAGCGCAACTGGCTCAACTCCTTTGCTCTTAACAGAGAGCTTTTCGATATGGGAGATAATATTTACTTCCACGGCACAGGTCATTTGAGTATGCAAATGAAATCCGACCTTTTGCAATTTGTAAACGAGGACGACGAGCAATTTAAGATTATTCGCAAGGCGTTTGAGGGACAAATTGAAAGAAGCTTTAAGGAATGTCAGGCTCACGACGGAGAGGTTAGCGTATCCTACTTTAGGAAGGAAAAGGAAAAGGGCTTTGGCTGTGCGGTTGATTCGACCCCTGGTGCTATAATTTCCTTAGTTGGAATCTCAAATTGGAATTTGCCATTTGCTAAAAGGCTTCTTCCTAATGCTCTTAAGGCTGCGGATTATCTATTGTCGCGCGACATTGACGATGATGGAATTTTCGAATCTCCCTTCCCTGGTGATTACATGGGACAGCCAAGCGAGTTTGGACAGCAATGCAACTGGTGGGACAACTTCGCCTTTGGTCACAAGGACATTTATTTTAACTATCTATGCCATCGCGCGCTTCGTGAGCTTTGTGGACTTCTTAAAAGAATTAGGAAGGGCTCTGTGGCTGAAAAATACCAAAAACAGCTTGAGAAATTTGACAAGAATTTCTTTAATACCTTCTATAATCCAGAATCAACTCTTATGTCGGGCTGGATAAGCCGTAATGGCAAGCATCACGACTATATGTTCACGTTTGCTGTATCTATGGGAATTGACGAGGGGTTAATTCCAGATAAGGAGGGCAAGCGCATGCTTCTTCTCCTTCTTGATGAAATGAAAAAGGAAGGCTATGGCGACCTTCGCTATGGAATTCCCGGTAATGCCAAGCCCGTTGCTCAAGAGGACACAATTGATTGGCCCTGTATGAGTGATTGGGGTCAGTACGAAAATGGTGGCTTGAGCGGTATGAACGGCTTCCACTTCCTAACCTCTATGTACAAGGTAGGGCTTGAAAGCGAGGCTAACGAGATTTTCAAGGCTATTTTGAACACATATGAGACTCAATTTACACATTCGGGTCTTATGCCCGGCTATGTCAGCAGTGTAGATTGGCGCACCAAAAATGGCGTACCCTGTGGCTACAACTACCTTGCAGACAACTATTATTTCCTTCTTGCAGTATATACAGGCAAATACAAAATGCCTCACCCTGCGGTTGTTCGCAAGAAATAAGGTCAAATTAAAGGATACCCTTGCAAGTATCCCTGCAAGGGTATCCTTTTTATATCAATGCCTTGACCTGTGAGGAGATTTGTAGTAAAATTGATTTACAAATTTCTATTTTGAATGGAGAGAAAAAATGCTTGAGCTTTTAGCTAAGGATATTGAGCTATCAATTGACGAAGAAGCTGGTACTATTTTATCGCTTAGAGTAAGGGGTAAGGAGTGCTGTGTTAGCGCTACTGCGCTTTTTAAAGCAAGGCTTCGCGATGAGGCGGGGGAGTGTCTTTATATTGATGCTACAGGGGCAAAATCCGTCACTACAAATAACAACACGATAACATACAAGGGCTTTGAGGGTGCGCTCTTAGAGCTTAGTGTCACCTTGGCTATTACTGCTGGCAAGGAAATCTCGTGGTGTGCTGAGGTATCTTGCGTGCCCTGTGGCTATGCACTTGAGTGGATTGAGCTTCCAAGAGTATGTCTTCCGCGTTTTATAGACAATGATGCAAGAGGTGGTTCTCTGCTCTTTCCATATAACGAGGGTATGCTCATAAGTGACGAAAATGCGCTTCCAAGGTATGAGCCAGAATTTCCGTCATCGGGCGCTTATTTTATGTTTCCAAATATGCTATGCTCACAATTTATGGCATATCTTTTTGACGATGTTGGCTTTTATATAGGTGCGCACGACCCAAAAAGAGGGCTAAAGTGCATAGATTTTTACCCTGATTCGCTTGGAGTTTCGTTACAAATACGCCTATACTCGGGTGCTTGCTATGGCGAGGATTTCAAGAGTGACTTTCCTATTGTGTGGAAGGCTTGTGAGGGTAATTGGAAGTCGGCTACTGAGATTTATAGGACTTGGCTTGAGGCTAATTTGCCTGATGGAGTTGTTCCTGTGTGTGAAAACGCATCTATTCCCGACTGGTACAAGGGTTCTCCGCTTATTGTCACCTACCCTGTGCGTGGAATACACGATATGGACAAAATGGAGCCTAACGAGCTATTTCCATACACAAATGCGCTTCCTATATTAAATAGGATTAAAAGCGACACAGGGTGCCAAATTATGGCGCTTCTTATGCACTGGGAGGGCACTGCCCCTTGGGCGCCTCCGTATGCTTGGCCTCCGTTTGGTGGAGAGGCGCTATTTAATGAGTTTAGAGATGCGCTTCACAAAACTGGCGATTTGCTCGGCATTTATTGCTCGGGCTTTGGCTATACGCTAAGAAGCACTCTAATTGAGAGCTATAATTGTGAGGAGCAAATCAAGCGCGATGATGTGCTCAAGGGTGTATGTCACTCTCCGCAAAACAAGCCCGAGCTTGGCAGGACCTGTACGCCATATCAGCGCTATGGCTATGATATTTGTCCCGCATCTGTGCGCGGTCGTGAAATTCTTGATGAGGCTTATGCACCTATTTTTGACAGTGGAATTGATTATGCACAAATACTTGACCAAAACCATGGTGGCGGTCAATATATGTGCTTTGCAAGAGATCACGAGCATCCGCCTATGCCCGGTGAGTGGATGACATCTAATATGAGAGAGCTACTATCAGCATGGAACCGTCGTGCACCAAACATGCTTTTTGGCTGTGAGAGTGCCTCTGCCGAGCCGTTTATTGGAAATCTTTTGATGAGCGACAACAGATTTGAGCTGAACTACCCGTTTGGCAAGCCTGTGCCCGTTTTTGCCTTCTTATATCACAAATATTTAAGGAACTTTATGGGAAATCAATGTGGCTGTCCATTCGAGCCGAAGCGCGATACCTTGCGCTATCGACTTGCTTACTCGTTCTCTATTGGCGATATTTTAACTCTTATTCTGTCACCTAAGGGATGCTTGATGACACACTGGGGCACTCACGACTTTGAAAGTGCACCCGATATGGAATTGGCGCTTACGCTTATTAAGAATTTAAAGCGCTTTTATGACGAGGGTGGCGAAAAATATCTGCTGTCTGGCAGAATGAGTGTCTCGCCCGACATTGAGTGCGAGATGATTGACATTCCTATGTTTAGAGGACGCGATTTTATCACTCTTCCTCGTCTGCTTTGCTCCACTTGGGAAGCTGAGGGTGGAAAAACCGCATACATAATTGTAAATCCTGAGACCGAGCCTGTTAGCTTTTCGATAAATGGTGTAGCCTACGAGGCTGGCGCGCTTGATGCTACAATTATTTTAAAATAATGCTTTATAATAAATAAGGAGATTTTTTATGAACAAATATATAAACGAAACAAATCAAGTGCCGTTAATTGCAGATGTTGATGTATTAGTTTGTGGCGGTGGTCCTGCTGGGCTTGGTGCATCTATATGCGCTGCCCGCCAAGGTGTTTCTGTTATGGTTGTAGAAGCACAGGGCTGTCTCGGTGGAATTGCTACCTCGGGAATGATGTCGCACTGGGGTGGGCGCTCCTCGAGCAAGATTTTGAAGGAAATTTGCGAAAGCACCTACGAAAAGGCTAAGGACATTGGCTGGGCACACGAAAACGGCTGTGGCAATGATGCGATATATCACGACATTCAAAAAATAGTCCTTGAGGAAATGATTGTCAAGGAAG
>JAFTIV010000201.1 GCA_017456685.1 Clostridia bacterium
CTGCGCCAATGGTAAGAGGTGCACTTAGGTTGACCCCTGTGCCCACAAACACATCATCTGCTATTTTTATTTCGAAGGTTTTTCTTCCATCATAGTTAATTGTATGAACATTTGCGCCTATAAATCCGCGCGCGCCAATTTCGGTGTCTGTTATTGTACAATGCTCGTAAATTTTACTTCCTGCACCAACCGTTACGCTCTTTAATTTAGTATATGAGCCAACGCGCGAGCCTGTGAGAAGGTGACACGAGCCACTCAGGTGGCAAAGCGGACCTATTTCAACATCCTTTTCTATTGTAGAGGCATAAACGAAGCTACTGTCAACAACGCAATTGTCGCAAACGATAGAGCCCGAAACCACCGAGCTTGGACCTATCATACAGCCCTTACCAACGACACTGTGTCCACAAATTTGGGTATTTGGTAAAATAACCGTTCCCTCGCCAATTGTAGCCACAGGGGAGACCATAACGCCATCTCTTAGGTCGATTTTAACTCCGCTTTCGCAAAGATAATCAAGAAATTCCTCTCTGTATCTCTCGCGACGGCGAATATATTCCGTCTTGCTTGCAGGGGTTGCAATCTCTATTCCAAAGCTCTTTGTTTCACAGGTTGCGCCACAATTGCCAATCATACTAATGAAATCATATGGCGACGAAACCGTGTCCTCGATAAGCATTTTTCCTGTGCCAACTGTCGCGTAAAGCCCCTTAATCGAGCCTATTGTTGCATACGCAAGGTCGTGCGAGCTTACATAAAACAGCGCATCCTCAATGCACTCCCTTTGTGCCAAAAACGCGAGGGGGTGTGTGAATATAATCATATCCTCAATGTCACAATCAAGCTCTGTTGAAACGCCCTCAAGGGTGTATGCCGCAGAGCGAACAATCTCATAATCAAGCTTTAGGTGCTTGATTGCATCGCTAAACTTACGATAGGTATGCTCATAAAGCGGAGAAAAGAACAGTGTATCCTTGTCAACGCTTAAAAACTCCTGCTCCTGAGCCCTGCAAATTACTATAAAAGCCTTCTTCATTTAAAAACCTCTTTTTTGCTTACTTGCTTGTATTTTTACTTACATTCGGGTAAATTATACCACATTTTAAATCCAAGTGCAAGAGCAAAATCCATTTTGGTACTTTACAAATTGATATTTTTGTGTTATTATTATAATAATATATAAATCACGCAACCCACGCGCCTTAATATGGGCGCGATAATCCTTAGGGAGGTAAATATATGTACGAAAAGAAAAGGAAAAGCTCCGCATACAGAATTCTTGCGGAAATTATATGCCTTGCACTCGGTGTAGGCTCTGGCGCGCTTGGCGTTTTTTGGGCGCTAAGACAGCCACAGGATTGGCTACTTATTGATATTACCCTTGCGGTTTGTGTAGTCGCACTCGGCACCTTTGCGCTTCTTGGCTTTTCTGTTATTGAAAGAAAGCGCCTTGTTCGTCTGCCAAGCGGACCCGTGCTCGGCTCTATTATGTACGATGTTATAAACACCGCGCCCGAGCCTGCGCTCATATGCGATGAAAACAAAAAAATCATTTGGTTTAACCGCTATGCTCAGGTTGTTTCGGGGCAAACGGGCTCGCTTCTTGGCACTCGCTTAAGCGTGCTTATGCCTAACCCCTTACCCGACGAGGGCGACAAGGAGCGCGAGCTTATAACCGTGCTTGGAGACAACACCTACTCTGTAGATGTCACCAAAATCCGCTCTGACGGAAAAATCTACAATCTGCTTTTGTTCCGCAATATTACTAAGCAGGCGCGACTTGAGCAGTATGTAAAGGACGAGGAAAAGGCAATTGCCTATGTTATCGTCGATAACCTTGACGAGCTTACACAGTTCGAGCAGGAGAATTACCGCGAGGCTGCGGCAAAGATTGAAACGACCCTTCGTGATTGGGTCGCTGATGTTGACGGAATGATTAAGGAATACGAAAAGGACAAGTATCTTATCCTCTTTAAGAACGAAAACCTTGACCGCTTCGTGAACGAGAAATTCTCAATTATTGATAAGATTAGAAATCTTAATGTTTCGGGCACCTCTATTCCCCTTACAATCTCTATGGGTGTTTCTAAGGTGCAGGGCTCACTTGCCGACAAGGAAAAGGCTGCTCATATCGCCCTTGATATGGCGCTTCAGCGCGGTGGTGACCAGGTTGTTGTAAAGTACGATGATAATACCCTGTTCTTTGGTGGTAAGACAAGCACCATTCACAAGAGAACGAAGGTGCGCGCACGCGTTGCGGCTCACCGCCTTGCGGGCTATATGGCATCTGCCTCAAATGTTATTATTATGGGACATAAGTTCCCCGACTATGACGCATTCGGTGCGAGCGTTGGTATTGCCCGCCTCGCTATGTTCTGCGGAGTTAAGGTTAATATCGTAACCGACCCAAAGAACCCAAATATCAAGCGCTGTCTTAAGCATTTTGAAAGCTTCGATGCCGAATACAAGGGACTTTTCGTTGATGCATCGAGAGGCATGGACCTTATCAAGTCCGAAACCCTTCTTGTTATCGTCGATGTAAATAACCCCGATATGTTCGAGTCAATCGACATATATAACAATGTATATAACACGGTTATTGTGGACCACCACAGAAAAACCGCCGAGAGCGAGCGTCCCTTGCTCATCGAGTATATCGACCCTGCCTCATCAAGCGCGAGCGAGCTTGTGTCCGAAATGCTTGAGCAGGCACTCCCACCTCAAACCCTTGAAAGGGTAGAGGCAAATATGCTCCTTGCGGGCATCTCGCTTGATACTAAGCAGTTCACCAAGGGCGCAGGCACAAAGACCTACGCGGCTGCGGTATATCTTCTTGGAAACAACGCCTCGTACGAGGACATTCAGGACCTATTTAAGACCAGCATAGTTGACTATCGTCAAATCTCCAAGTTCGGTCAAAAGGTCGAAATTTACAGAAACAGTATGGCTATTGCCGTCAACTTTGAGGTTGGCGACAAGAATGCGGATAGAACCCTTGCTGCACAGGTTGCGGACAATCTTCTTATGGTTGAAAATGTTTCCGCCTCGTTTGCCCTTATGCAAATTGAGGACACTATTCACATTTCTGCGCGCTCAAACGGAACTGTCAATGTTCAGCTCATTCTTGAACAGCTCAAGGGTGGCGGACGCTATGACTCTGCGGGCGCACAATTAAAGAGCGCGTCTATTCAGCAGGCTCTTATGAAGCTTAAGGACGCAATCGACAGCCAAATCAACGCGGAGGGATAATTTTATGAAGGTTGTATTATTACAGGATGTAAAGGGTCAAGGAAAGGCTAACGATGTTATAAATGTGTCCGACGGCTACGCAAGAAACTTCCTTTTCCCAAGAAAATTAGCTATTGTTGCCGATGCAAAGGCGCTTGCCGAGGTTAAGAGCAAGAAGGAGTCGGCTCAGCATAAACCAGATGTAGAAAGAGCAAACGCAAGGGAGCTTGCGTCCAAGCTAAACGAGGCAAAGGTTGTAATCACAGCCGATGCGGGCAAGGACGGCAGATTTTACGGTGCTGTCACCTCAAAGGACATTGCCGAGGCGCTCAAGGCACAGCTTAAGCTTGAGGTTGATAAGAGAAAAATCGAGCTTGATGCTCCCATCAAGGCGTTTGGCACATATATGGTAAGCGTTAAGCTCTATCAAGAGGTATCAGCTAAGCTTACAGTTCAGGTAACGGAGAAGAAATAATGGACGCACTACAAAGAAAGATGCCCTTTTCTCTTGATGCCGTGCAGTCGGTTTTAGGCGCGGTTTTAAGCGACCCTAAAAGGATTGCCGAGGTGTCGGAGCTTCTAAGGCCTGATGATTTTTATATCGAGGAGCATCAGCGCATTTTCGAGATAATGCTCAATTTCAATATTGAAAATAAGCCCCTCGACCTTGTAACAGTTTTAAACGAGCTTGTCAGCCGTGGCGTATATGCCGACCAAGCAGAGGCGCGCTCGTACATAAAGGTGCTTGCAGAGACACTCCCCTCGGCACAAAATGCCAAGGACTATGCAAAAATCGTACACGATAAGAGCATTTTAAGAAGGCTTATAGAGGCTGCTGACGACATTCAACGCGCCGCGTTTACCGAGGGCGAGGAGGTTGCTCACATTGTCGATTTTGCGGAGCAAAAGATTTTTGACATCGCAGGAAATAACGAGCGCCACGATTTTACACACATAAGCACGGTTATTGAGGATGCGCTTAAGGGACTTAGCCTTCTTAAAAACGGACCTACAGAGGAAACTATCGGTATTCAAACAGGATTTTCCGACCTTGATAAACAGCTTGTCGGTCTTGGCAAGGGTAACCTTATTATCGTCGGCGCGCGTCCTGGTGTTGGTAAGACCTCATTTGCACTAAATATCGCCACAAGTGTCGCTAAACGCACCAAAAAGGCTGTTTGCATTTTCTCTCTCGAGATGCAGAACGAGGAGCTTGTAAAGCGTATGCTTTCTGCTGAGGCTATGGTTGACTCACAGAATTTGCGTACAGGTGCGCTCACTCAAACAGAGTGGGACAATCTTGCAATGACCTCGGCAATCCTTGCTGAAACGGACATTTATGTCGACGATACCTCTGCTATCTCGCTTACCGCGATGAAGGCAAAGCTTCGCAGAATTAAAAACCTTGGCTTAGTTGTAGTTGACTATCTACAGCTTATGAACCCAGAGAGCCGTAAGGGTAACGAGCAAAGCCGTGTAAATCAAATCGGCGAAATCTCGCGTGGACTTAAGATTTTGGCTAAGGAGCTTCGCGTACCCGTTATCTGTCTTTCACAGCTTTCTCGTACAAGTGAGAAGGAAAAGGAAAGAAAGCCTATGCTTAGTGACCTTCGTGAGTCGGGCTCAATTGAGCAGGATGCCGATATGGTTATTTTCCTCTCTCGTGACTACTATGGCACCGACCCCGAGAAGAAGAACCTTGTCGATGTTATCGTTGCAAAGAACCGTCACGGCTCAACAGGCACAGTTTCGATGAGCTGGCTCGGTCAATACACCAAGTTTTCTACTCTCGATAAGGAAACCGCACTTCGCTTCGGCTTGAATATGCCAAACGAGGAGCACTAAAAATAACAAAAAGCGCCTTATGGCGCTTTCCCCATAGGCTAAAAGCTCACAAACCTTGCTCTTAGACGAGCTTTTGGTGCTTAAGCGGCGCAGCTCAACACGTGCAAAAACGCTAAAAAGCAGTTTCTTTTTTGCGCTTTTAAGTAACTTTCGCTTATTACTTACTTGAAAACTGCTAATCGCTATGATATAATTATAATGACTTTAATAATTTAGGAGCAAATATGCCTGTTTTTGAAAATTTTCTAAGTTATCGTAGGCAAGAAACTTTGTTAGAGGTTAAAAACATTTACGACTCCTTAAGGAATAGGGGGTTGTCGGTATTTTGTGATATTTACACTCTTAACAATGGTAATTTTGATGAAAATTTAATAAAATATATAAACACCTGTACAAATTATATTCTGGTTATTAATAATCGTTCACTCGATAGGTGTAGTAACGAGGGGGACTGGCTTTATCGCGAAATAAACCAAGCCCTACAAATGAAAAAGAATATAATTATCGTATTCGTTGGTGAAGTCGATTTTCACAACTTGCCTTCATCTATATCGGAGCTTCAATATAAAAACGGTCTTAAGTTTGATATAATGTATTACGATGCCTTTGTAGAAGATTTAATTACAAGGTTTATCGTTCAGCCCGATGATTGGGAGCGTTCTACCTCAAGCGATTTTGTTATAAACGATGGAGAGCTTGTAAGCTATAAAGGCGCCTCGAAAACGATAGTTATTCCCGAAGAGGTTGAAAAAATAGGAGCATTTGCCTTTAAGGACAATACTACAATTAGAGAAATCAAGTTTAACGATAAGCTCAAAGAAATAGGCGAGTCAGCATTTGAAAGGTGTTTTTCGCTTGTTCATATAGAGCTTCCTAAAACGCTTGTAAAGCTTGATAAAAGGGCTTTTGCTCGCTGTTACGGATTAGTGGGTATTGTTCTTAACGACAATCTAGAAAGCATCGGCGAAGAGTGCTTTGTTTTTTGCACGAGTCTAAAACTGTTCACGCTTAACGAAAAGGCAAAGCACATTGACGGCTCAGCGTTCAACGGTTGTGATTTATTAAGTAAAATTTTGGTGGATACAGGCAACACAAGCTATCAATCTATTGACGACATTTTATATAATAGCCAAAACAAAGCTCTCGTTAGATGTCCGCCAAATTACCAAAAGCACTTCGTTTTAATGCCCAACGGATACGAAAACATCGGGGTATGCGCGTTTTCAAAGTGCGTTAATGTTAGCGAAATAATAATTTCTAAAAGTGTGGTTAGCATCGACAAGCTTGCATTTGAGGATTGTAGAGGAGTTTGCTCAATTACTCTTCCCGACAGCATTAAAAGCGTTGACGCGTCTGCATTTAAAGGATGGAAAAGAAATCAAGAAATCATCGTAAGCGATGCTTTTGATAAAGCCCTTTACAGTCAAATTGACAGCTCAATTGAAGAGTATAATCATATTAGCGAGATCGTATCCTCTAAATACATTTTAGTTAAAACGACCTTTGAGGCCGAAACCGAGGCTGTCAAGCTCGCAAGGGCGTTGCTTGAAAAAAACCTTATCGTGTCGGGGCAAATTTCGAGACTTCGTTCAATATATTCGTGGGATGGTAAAATTTGTGATGAAAACGAATTTGAGCTTTCCTGTATAACAAGGGGAGATAAGTATCCTGAAATTGAATTGTTTATAAATTCTCACCACTCGTTTGAGCTTTGTGAGCTTATGACAATTCCTATAGAAAATACCCCGCCAAAATTTGGCGAGTGGATCACTAGCTACGTAAATAAAGGAGAGAAAATATGATAGGTGTCGTTGGTGAAATTTTATTAAAATATACTTATAATGGCAAAATTTACGAGGAAATTATAGATTTGCATGGTATAGAAGGGTTTGCTCTAAAGGCTAATAGCAAGGTTAAATTCATCGTTGACAGCATTGATTATATTGAAGATACGATATACGGTGTGGAGCTTTCAAATGGTGACGATTGTTTATATATCAGTGGCAACGAGCCAACGGCTTTTGAAATATTAGCCGAAAACATTAGTGGTAGTATGGAGTTGGTGTTTATGTCGAAAAACAAATTTTTAGAAGAAAATTATGCAATAGTTATAACTACGACAAATCAAGAAAATTCAAAAGAAATAGCAAAGGCTCTAGTTTCAAGCAAATTAGCCGCTTGTGTACAAATGACCGAAATTGATAGTGTGTACGAGTGGAAGGGTGAAATTTGTTTTGACAAAGAGGTTTTAATGCTTATTAAAACTAAAGATAATTTATTTGATGAAGTAAAAAGCGAAATCGAAAGGGTGCACAACTACGAACTTCCTGAAATAATAAAAGTCAAAATTGATGATGGTAATGAGGAGTATTTGAAATGGATATCAAGATTGACCAAATAAAGAATTTTAAGATTGAAGTGTTCGTGCCCGTTGACTCAAAAAATGTAGTTTTAGCAGCAATTAGACGGCTAAAAGTAGGTAAAATTGGAAATTACTATAATTGCATTACGATAACTGAAGTAAAAGCCTCTTGGACAGCAAACGAAAACGCCCACCCATATTTAGGTGAGGCAGGCGAAAACTATGAGGCAGATGAGATCAAAATAGAAACTCGTTGTAAGGCTGAAGAGCTTGATGAATTAATTATAGCCATCAAAAAGGCTCATCCGTATGAAGAAGTGTGCATAAACATTATACCTTTGCTTTAATTGCATATCATTTTAGCCCTATGGTAAAAAATAAATTCTTAATCTTATATTTATGAACAAGAAAAGCCCACCATATCTCGCGTTTTGCAAGATTTAGAGGACTATGCTTGCCGCGGACTAAAAGCCATAAGTGAAGCGCCATTTGGCGCTTTTTTGTTTGCCTTTTTAATGAAATCCACGCGACGCATTGATTCGTGCCTTTTTAATGAATTGCGGACACAGTCCGCATCAATTGTCGTGTGCACTCTCGTTCGCATATCTAACTAATATGGAACGGAGCGGAACGAGCGAGAATTCATGAGGCATAGCCTCAATTCATGCGCCACAGGTGCAATTCATGGAGCGAAGCCAATCCCTCCACCGCATAGCGGTCCACCTCCGCACAAGGCATACCCACAAGGGGCACCTTTCACAAAGGAGGCGAAGGGAAAATTAATTGCAAAATGGTCTGCTCAACTATTTCACGCGCACGATTTCTGCGGGTCTTGCGACATTTACATCAACCGAGGCGTAGCCGTGGCGGTCAAGTGCGTCCCTGTGTGCGCTAAACGCGATTTCAGGGGCGTTGTTTTCCTTGCTCAGGTGGGCAAGGGTTATGCTTTCAGTGCCATTTTTAGCAAGGAATAAGGAGAGCTCTGCGCTGTCCTCATTTGCCAAGTGACCTGTGTCTGCTAAAATTCTATGCTTTAAAAACTCGGGATACGGTCCTGCCACAAGCAAAAACTTGTCGTGATTTGACTCAATAATTGCGGTTTTACAGCCACAGAGTGAGCATTTTATCTCCTCGGTGATATGCCCCATATCCGTTGCTATGCCAAGCCTCTCGCCCTCACACTCGATTATATAGCCGACATTCTGTGCGCTATCGTGAGGAATTTCGAACGAGCGAAGCGATAAAGACCCAACCCTGTGCTCATAATGCACCTCGTGGCTTATCGCAAAGCGAGAGGTAAACGAGCCATTATAAGCCACCCTTGTGTACGATGGGGCGGTTATGTGTATCGGGATTTGATATTTCTTTGAAATAATTTCAAGACCGCTCGTGTGGTCGCTATGCTCGTGAGTTACAAAAATCGCGCTTATGCGCCTTAGCGAGCTTCCTATAAGCGACAACGCCTTCTCAATCGCGCCCGCACTCTTACCCGCATCTATTAAAATCTCGTCCTCGCCATTTTTTATGTAAATGCAATTTCCGCTTGAGCCCGAGAAAAGCGTGTATGCCTCTATCATTTGCGTCCCTTCTGCACACCTCTGTGCCTTTTGAATATACTAATCCTTGAGCCGAGGGGCTTTTTGCCCCCTTTGCAAAGTCTTATATATTTTAGCACACTATTTGACAAATAGCAAGGATTTTTTGACTTATCAAAATCACTAATATGTCTTGACATATATATTTAATATATGATATACTTACTCTGTACTATTATAAAAGGGAGGATTTATTATCATTATGAAAAAGTACATTGCATTCATTGTGGCTCTCGTACTTCTCGTAGCTGCTATTTTTGTTCCCCAAGCATCTGCTAACGGTGTTAAGGCAGGCAAGGGCGATGGCGATAGTGACGAGTTCGAGGACCTCAAGGACCTTCAAAAGATGGACCTTGATGATGGCGCTACCTTCTACATCTCTGGCGAAAGAAGCTTTAGCATCTCGTCAAGCCAAAAGGGCTCACAAAGCTCAAGCAAGGGAGTTGTTGTATTCAATGCTGAGTGGTATGTGACCAGCAAGGCACAATACATCGTTTGTGATGCAACAATTTATGAGTTCTCATCAATGGAGGACGACAACTACGACATCGAATATTCTGGCGCTGAGGCATCAAGCATTTCATTTGAAATCTTTGAAAGCTCAAAGAAGGAGCTTATTAGAATTAACAAATTCGATGCTGTTCCAACCGTGTACGACCAAACCGCTGTTGCTCTTTACCTTGGCAAATGGGTAGAGGACGATGCTGATTTTATTGGCATTGCTGATTTGGCTTGGGATTACGCTGACCTTGTTGAGGAGGCTACGGGTCTTGCTATGGAGGTTCTCTACACCGACGAGGACGACTGGGATGAGAGCGGAAAGAAGCTCACCCTTGACGAGGACTATGTTGAAGAGGTTGCAATCGAGCTTCTCGGCTCTGTAAACGAGGATGACGACGAGTACAAGGGCAAGGTTCAGCTAAGCTTCGCTGACAAGGACGCACCAAAGATTTCCGTTTCTGTAAAGGCTAACTTCGCCGACGAGGACGAAAGCGGAAAGGTTGACTACAAGAGTGGTGCTAACTACGCAATCTACGAGCTCGTTTTGACAAATGTTGATAACACCGATATCGACGAAAGCATTGACAAAAAGGACATCATCACCGAAAAGGAAATGAAAAAGGCTCTCAAGAACACTGGTCTTTGGGACAAATACATTGATGTAGATGACGACGAAGAGGAGGATGATGAATAATGACTAAAATTAAAGGCTTCTTGCTTAGATTTAGAAAAACAATTACATCCTTCGCTATGGCAGGCACATGTGCTGTTGCTATCGTGCTCACCGCGTTCTGCTACATATTCGGTATGTTCGAGCAAACCGGCTCGGGTGTTACAATATTTGATTCCGTTGGAAAGATTTTTGATATTTTCCAAGGCATCTCACTCGCATCAGTATCAAGCGCACTCTTTGGCGTGCTTCACATTCTTGTGCTTGTTGCCTTCGTTAAGGCAATTATCTCTGTTGTTAAAAGCGCTATAAAGCTTGTAAAGCTCTTTATCGCAAGGGACGAGGCTGAAACGGCTCGCTATGCTTCTCTTATAAGAGAAGGCCTTCTTAGCGTTTTGACAGGCTATGCACTCTTTGCAATCCTTGGCAAAACACTTTTGGGTGTAAATCTCACAACCTACGCTGTTGTAACTCTTGTATTCCTTATCATTGCATATGTTGTTTCAACTGTATCTGCAATGTTCGCAAACGACGATGGCTTGCCATCACTCTCATACATCATCGTTGAGAGCGCAAGACTTATAGTTGCTCCTATTCTCACCTGCGTTATCTTTAAGTACATCGTTCAAAGCAATCTTATCTTGAACGCATTCAATAAGATTATGGCAGTTATCTTCTCACTTGAGAACCTCACCGATAAGGATGTCGCTGACGAGCTTCTCTTTGTAAGAAATATCTACTACGCGGTTGGTGAAGCAATTCTTGCTATCATTCTTACAGTTCTCTTTATTAAGCTTTGCATCTCCGTTATTGAGAGCCTCTCAAAGGAGTCACCCTCATATGTTGATTTCAAGGCTAAGCCAGCAAATGGCTTTAAGGGAATTGCTATCGTTTCCTGCGTGTTCATCGTTATTAGATTTGTAGTTAATAACTTCATCTTCGAAAAGCATATGACCGACGAGGTTGGCGCAATGATTCAAAACCTCTTCGCTTCATCAAGAAACGACCTTATTCCACTCGCGCTTATCGGCTTTGCAGGCTTCGCACTTCTCAAGGTTGCATTCGATAAGGACGCAACTCCTGACTCCTACTACGAGTCACTCTATGTGACCGAGCCAGAGGCTGAGGAAGCACCCGTTGCCGAGGAAGCTCCTGTTGACGAGCAAGCTCCTGTTGCTGAGGAAGCTCCCGTTGCCGAGGAAGCTCCTGTTGCTGAAGAGGCACCTGTAGCAGAAGAAGCTCCCGTTGCAGAAGAGGCACCTGTTGCCGAGGAAGCTCCTGTAGCTGAGGAAGCACCCGCACCTGCTCCAAAGTTCTGCCCTAATTGTGGTACACCTGTAACAGCAGGCGCAAAATTCTGCGCATCCTGCGGAAGCAAGCTATAAAACAAAAAGCACCGAGCAATCGGTGCTTTTTTTATGCGAAATGGCGGGGAAGCCCCCCGCGGGCAAAAAGAATGGCGGGGAAGCCCCCGCGGGCAAAAAGAATGGCAGGGAAGCCCCCGCGGGCAAAAAGAGTGGCAAGAAAAGAGCGAGGCGCTCCTCATTTACTTGTCTGTTGGAGCACTTGGCACCTCGCTTCTTACACCTTGGTTTTCGGCATTGACCTCGGTGTTGGGGGATGATGCGCCACCGCTTGCACCATAGTCAAAGACTTTATCCTTCATCAAGCTGTGTTGCTCCCGAGCACCGACCTTGGAGTATAAAGCTACACCATCGTCTGGGGCGAGGCGAGAGATTGCATTAAGCGCCTTATAGCCGTTTTTGACAGGCGGGGCATAGGACATTGTATTTTCGCACGCGAGATTTTCCTGCACCGCGCCCTTGGTTGGGAACGGGTCACTTGTTGGCAAGCCGACAGCATCTCTAATTTTATCTTCCTTTGATTTAGTAAATCTATTTATTTTCATATATTAACCCTATATCTTATAAAAAATCTATTCATTAGTAGTATTAGTAATATAAATTGAATATATATAAGTCAAAAAATGGTAATTTTTTAAAAAAGCTCAAAAAATGTCGAAAAACGCACCAAAAAACATCATTTTAACCGCTTGTCAAGCGGAGCTTCGGCTATTTTGCAAAAACGAAAAAGGTGCGTTTTTTACTGCTTTGAAAAAATTTTTCGAAAAATTTTAAAAAACCTATTGACAAATTAACTACTCTCTGTTAAAATGATAACAGTAATCATTACTGATAACAAAAATCAAATGATTACAGAGAGGAGATAACAATGAGGAATTCGCATCAAAGAGATGCAATTCTTGCTTACCTTCAATCAAAGAGGGCGCATGTGAGCGCAACCGAGGTTTACGATGCGGTAAGAGAGCAAATACCGAACATAAGCCTTGGAACAGTTTACAGAAATCTTGGTCAGCTTGTTGAGCTTGGGAAAATCATCACGGTGGAAACCCAAGACAAGTTCGTTTATTACGACGGCTATACCAAGCCACACACGCACTTTGTGTGTAGAGGCTGTAAGCAAATCTTCGATTTTGAGTACAAGACCACTCCACCGAGCGAAATAACGGGTGAGGGCTTCGAAATCGAGAGTGAAAGGACAGTTTATTACGGACTGTGCAGGAATTGCACCGAGGATGCCCTCGAGGGCAAATAGTAGCAGCTTGTGACTGCACGAAAATCTAAATAAAAAATTTAAATAAATCTAAAAAAGAGGTAAAAGTTATGAAAAAGTTTGTATGTTCAGTTTGCGGTTATGTTCACGAGGGAGATAGCGCACCAGAGAGATGCCCACAATGCAAGGTTCCAGGAGAGAAGTTCACAGAAATGGCTGAGGACAGAGTATGGGCAGCGGAGCATGTAGTAGGCGTAGCTCAAGGCGCAAGAGAGGACATTATTGAGGACCTTCGCGCTAACTATATGGGTGAGTGCACAGAGGTAGGTATGTACCTTGCAATGGCAAGAGTAGCACACAGAGAGGGCTATCCAGAGATAGGTCTTTACTGGGAGAAGGCAGCTTGGGAGGAAGCAGAGCACGCAGCAAAGTTTGCAGAGCTCCTTGGCGAGGTAGTAACCGACTCAACAAAGAAGAACCTCGAGATGAGAGTTGAGGCAGAAAACGGCGCAACCGCAGGCAAGTTCGACCTTGCAAAGCGCGCAAAGGAGCTAAACCTTGACGCCATCCACGACACCGTTCACGAAATGGCTCGCGACGAGGCAAGACACGGAAAAGCTTTCGAAGGTTTGTTAAATCGTTATTTTAAGAAGTAATAAACAATCCCTCCGTCGCTTACGCGACACCTCCCTTTGCACAAAGGAGGCGGGGCAAGGCATTTGAGGGACTTCTCAATCGATATTTCAAATAATTGAGAGCCAATAAGCGTCGTTCTTCTGTGTTGCTCCTCGCTGGCGACCGTCGTCGTACGCTATGTACGTCTTAGTCCGCCATCTGCGGTGCGCCTTGAACAACTTGCTTCTTGACACTCAAGAAATATGATTTATGATTTTACAAAAAGGGCAGAGAAATCTGCCCTTTTTTGTTGTAAAAAGAATACCACGCGATAGTCGCGTGGTTCAGTAGAGGTTAACCGATGAGGAAAAATCCTCCGTATGTGATATAATTAGAAAGACCTGCCAGTCAAGCAAAAAACATACGGAGGATTTATCTATGAAGAAAGAAG
>JAFTIV010000202.1 GCA_017456685.1 Clostridia bacterium
TAAACGGCTCTAAGGTTAGTATTCTTGAAATTCCAACAGGCATTGAGCAAAACGCCTGTGCCGATATGCTTATCACCTTTGTCACAAGGCTAATGACGGGTCAGGGTGATGCACAAGGCGCAAAGGACGAAATCTTTGAAAAGGCGCTTTATCAAGCATCCTGTAAGGCAGCAATAAAGGCAGGCAGAATTTACGATATGGTACATATTAAATGGATATGTGACAGAGTTCTTACACTTGATAACATAAGATATTGCCCGCACGGAAGACCCGTGGCATTTGAAATAACTAAGCATTTTCTTGAAAAGCAATTCGAAAGGATAAAATAATGTTCGAGCTTCTTAAAAAAGACGGTAGAGCAAGACGCGCAAGGCTAAAGACCGTTCACGGTACAATAGAAACCCCTGTGTTTATGAATGTAGGCACCTGTGCCGCTATAAAGGGCGGAGTTTCAACCATGGACCTTAAGGAAATTAACTGTCAGGTTGAGCTCTCAAACACCTATCACCTTCACATTCGCCCAGGTGACCGCCTAATTCACGACCTTGGCGGAATTCATAAATTCTTTAACTGGGATAAGCCAGTTTTGACCGATAGCGGTGGATTTCAGGTTTTCTCACTTGCTCAGCTAAGAAAAATTACCGAGGAGGGCGTTCGCTTCGCCTCTCACATAGACGGAAAGCGCATCTTTATGGGTCCTGAGGAAAGTATGCAAATTCAATCAAACCTCGCCTCTACAATCGCTATGGCATTCGATGAGTGCATAGAAAACCCAGCCCCCTATGATTATGTTAAAAATTCCTGCGAGCGTACCACAAGATGGCTAAAGCGCTGCAAGGTGGAGCTTGATAGGTTAAATTCCTTGCCAGATACAATCAATAAGCATCAAATGCTTTTTGGAATAAATCAAGGAGGAACCTACGAGGACCTTCGCATAAAGCATATGCAGGACATTGCCGAGCTTGACCTTGACGGCTATGCAATAGGCGGTCTTGCAGTAGGCGAGGCTACTGATGAGATGTATCGAATTATCGACACAGTAGAGCCCTATATGCCCGAAAATAAGCCAAGATATCTTATGGGAGTCGGCACTCCCTGTAACATCTTAGAGGCAGTTCATTACGGAATTGACTTTTTCGATTGCGTAATGCCAAGCCGTAACGCAAGACACGGCAATCTCTTTACCTGGAATGGTAAAATGAATATCCTAAACGAAAAATATATGCGCGACTCACGCCCAATCGACGAGGGCTGTGGCTGTCCCGCCTGCCGTAACTACTCAAGGGCTTATATAAGACACCTAATAAAGGCAAAGGAAACACTTGGAATGCGCCTTTGCGTGCTTCATAACCTCTATTTCTATAACGAGCTTATGCAAAAAATCCGCGACGCACTCGATGGTGACTATTTTGAAAGCTTCTACCAAAAATACCGCCAAATTCTTGGCGAGCGCAACCCCGATTAAAACAAAAGCCACAACAGTATGCGTGATACTCTTAACGGAGTATCACGCATAACTCTATTCGCCTGCGGCGAGTTCTATTGCTACGCAGTTATATTCGGCTTACGCCGAGTGATATTCGCTACGCGAGTTTTTAAGCGAATAGAATATCACTGCAAGGCTTTGCCTTGCAATATCACTTCCCGTCAGGGAAATATCACTCTTCGCGTCAGCGAAGAATATCACTTTTAATACTAACAGAAAAAGAGAGAGCATTTCGGCTCGTATGAAACCGATTTGTTCTCTCTTTTCTGTCGTTATAAGAACCTGCTACGCAGAACCTTGTTATTTGCTTCGCTCATAATAAGGGTTTGGGCTTAGCCCATATTTGCGTTTGACCAGACAAATGCGATGCTCGCACCTAGCTGTATTTTCAAATTTCTCCGCTAAGAACATCACTCATAGTTGTGGCTTTTTTATTAAATAATCTCCTCGCACCCCAAATATTCACACATATAGGAGCGTAATCTCGCGATGCGCTTCTTTTTTGTTCCAAATGGGCTCGATTTTGTTACAAGACAGGCAATAAGCATAGGAATGCAAACTATAATAAACAAAAGCGAAAATCCAACCCAATCGTACCAACGCATTCTCATGTCCTTATCGGCTTCAATCTCAGCCTCAAGCTCAAGATAGCCGTTGCGCTCGACAATAGGAGCATTAAACCAATAGCTTCCGCCATTTTGCCCCTTTTCGATACCAACCTCAAGTCTTCCACCGCGCAAATAAACGACAAGAGGAAAGCTCTTTGAGGGGTGCTCCTTATTAAATTTATCTCTTGCCTCACTATATTTTTTAGTGAAGCTATCAATATCTCCACAAAATCTAAATTTCATAAAAGCTCCTAAAAGTAGAATATATAAAAAGTATAACACATAGAACAGAACAAATCAACAAAAACCCGACAATTTTGAATAAAATGAATAATTTGCCACAAAAGTGCAACAATAGATTGCAGAAAGCATCAAGGAGGATGAAATGAGAGAATTTACACATATGGTAAGCGTAGAAAATGGTCTGCACGCTCGCCCCGCTGGCGCCTTGGCGAATTGTGCAAAGCGCTTTAAGTCAAGCATAAAAATTAAAACCCAAGCCAAGGAGGCGGATGCAAAGCGCCTTTTATCGGTTATGTCGCTTGGAGCAACAAGAGGCACAGAGCTTCATTTTATTATAGAGGGAGAGGACGAGAACGAGGCAGAAAAGGCGCTTAGCGATTTTTGTGCCGAGCATCTTGCGTAAAAGAGTATGATATTCACGAAAAAGCAAAAATCAATGCTCGCAGTCTGTGATGGGGCAAGCGCACCTGTGAGCGAAATTCCCGACGAGGCATTTGCCCTTGGCTTGCTTGGCAAGGGCTTTTCGCAAGACCCCGAAAATGGCATTTTTCGAAGCCCTGTGGACGGGAAAATTGAAAATGTAGCTAAAAGCAAGCACGCGTATTCAATCCACACAAGGGACGACCTTGATGTTCTCGTCCATATAGGCGTTGACACTGTCGAGTTAAATGGCGAGGGCTTTACTCCACTTGTTGCAGAGGGACAAAATGTAAGGGCAGGTGATATGCTTGCCAAGGCTGATATAGGTCTTATTCGCTCTCGTGGCTTTAACCCTATTACAGCAATTCTCATAACTAATCCAGACAGAATAGAAAATGTCGCATATAAATTTGGACCTGCCACAGCAGGTCGCGATGCAGTAATGTTCTACGGAACTAAAAAATAGAGAAAGGAAGCAAATGACAAACACAGAAACCAAAAAGAAATGGGGAAGTGGTGCATTTAGCGTACTGCAAAGGGTAGGACGCGCCTTTATGCTCCCGATTGCACTTTTACCAATCGCGGGACTTTTGCTTGGTATAGGCGCCTCGCTCACCAATACCGCAATGCTTGAGGCGTATAACCTTATGGGCATTATGGGACCTGGCACCTTCCTAAACGCAGTATTTACCCTTCTTGCCTCAGTCGGCACAGTAATTTTTGATAATCTACCATTGATTTTCGCTCTTGGTGTCGCACTTGGTATGGCAGAAAACGAAAAAGCAACCGCAACCCTTTCTGCCGCAATCGCATTTTTTGTAATGCATAAAACAATAAATTCCTTGCTTGAGATAAGCGGTAGGCTCGCAGACGGCTCAATGCAGGAGGGAACTGTAGCAAA
>JAFTIV010000203.1 GCA_017456685.1 Clostridia bacterium
ATTGCGGGCAATGAATATTTTTCCGTAATTCTTGAGGCAACTATTCCTATTATTCCGTGATGCCATTTATCGCTATCAAGAATAATAACTCCGTTTTTCTCATAGCCGTGCTCCTCAATATATGCGTATGCTTCCTCGGCAATTTTGTTCTCCTCAAGCTGTCTGTCCTTATTTATATCACAAAGCTTAAGAGCCTGCTCATCGGCATATTGAGGGTCCTTTGAAAGAAACAAATCTACCGCAATAGAGGCATCGCTTATTCTTCCTGCAGCATTTATTCTTGGAGCAATTGTAAAGCCAACGAAGCTTGACGAAATTTTCTTTTTGCTCTTAGTCCTTGTTCTTGTTTCGTTAGACCTACAAAGCTCAACAAGCGAGCGAAGTCCTATATTTTGTGTCTGCTCTATAAGATTAAGGCCGAGTGAAACAATAAGCCTATTTTCGTCCTTAACGGGCATTACATCGGCAATGGTGCCTATTGCTGTAAGGTCCGCATATTGTGTGGCTATGCGTCTTACGCAATTTATCATTTCATCATTTGAATGAAGTGCCTCAAGCGCGCAAAGAAGCTTAAATACAACTCCTACACCCGCAAGAGACGAAAATGGATATGTGGAATCCTGCCTTTTAGGATTTATAACAGCTACTGCATTGGGAAGCTCAGCCCTACACTCGTGGTGATCGGTTATAACCACATCGACTCCAAGCTCATTCGCAAGCTCTATCTCAAGGTTTGCGGTTACTCCAGTATCTACAGTTATTATAAGCCCTGTTCCGCCCTCATGAAGCCTTCTTACCGCATTTACGGAAACACCATATCCCTCACCCTTACGGCTTGGAATATAATACTCCACCTGTGCACCAAGCTTATCAAGATACATATATAAAATGCTAACAGAGGTTACTCCGTCAACATCGTAATCTCCAAATATTGAAATCTTCTCCTTATTCTCTACTGCCTTCAAAATTCTTCTTGCGCCAAGCTCCATATCGTTAAGCAAAAAGGGGTCATGCATAACCTCTGTATTCTTTGATATGAATGCCTGTGCATCTTCGGCGGTGGAATACCCTCTGTTAAGAATTAGGGTTGACAAAACCTCACTTATTCCAAGAGAAGATGACATTTGGCAAGCAAGCTCACTTTTTATAGTGCTTGCTTTTATATTCCATACTTTTTTCTCTTTACTAATCATACTTCCTACTTTATAGACAAGCATTTAAAACAAAGCTCGTCCTTTTAAATATTTTTCAAAATTGCTAACGCAACATTTATGCCATCAACTGCTGCGCTCATTATTCCTCCAGCATAGCCAGCACCCTCACCACAAGGGTAAACATTATCGTGCGCAAATGCAAGATAATTTTCGTTTCTAAGGATTCGAAGTGGTGCGGAGGTGCGTGTTTCAACGCCTGTAATTGGGACATCCTTCGCGTCGAAGCCCTTTATTTTCTTGCCAAATTCCACAAAGCCAAGCTTTAAATAATCGCATACAAATTTTGGCAAAATCTCGTTCATATCACATACAGAAACGGCGCCATTCATATAAGAAGGCATAATTCTTTTTGGCTCAGCTACTGCTCTTTGTGCATAAAAGTCTCCCAAGGTTTGTACGGGCGCATTATAATTTGCTCCTGCAGTAACAAATGCCCTTTTCTCAAGTGCTCTTTGGAATTCAATAGCCATTTGTGGGCTATTTCCATAATCCTCTCTATTAACCTGAACAGCGATTGCTGAATTGGCATTTATGCCATCTCTTGCATACCTGCTCATTCCGTTTACAACAACAGAATTCTCCTCGCTTGAGGCGCAAACAACCTCTCCGCCCGGACACATACAGAAGGAATAAACTCCTCTGTCATCCTTGCGAAGCGAAACGTTATAGTCAGCAGAGCCTAAACGAGCATCTGTTGCATATTTTCCATACATTGCCTCGTTAATATCAGCCTGTAAATGCTCTACACGAACTCCTACTGAAAACGGCTTTGGCTCTATTGCAAAGCCACTCTCCATAAGATATGCATATGTATCTCTTGCACTATGTCCAAGAGCAAGAACAATTGACGAAAACTCAAGCTCTCCCGCGGTTGTAATAGCACGATTACCGTTAAATGCAACAAACTTTGTATTATACATAATTTGTCCGCCAAGAGCGCGAATTTCCTCGTCAATGCTTTTTACAACTCCGCGAAGAAGGTCGGTACCGATATGAGGCTTAGCCTTGTATCTTATGTCCTCGGGAGCTCCGTGCTGACATAGCATCTCAAGGACAAAAGCACATTTAGGATCGTTAATTCTTGTTGTAAGCTTTCCGTCCGAAAAGGTGCCTGCTCCGCCCGCGCCAAATTGAATATTTGTATCAATATCAAGTCTTTTGGTAGCATAAAACTCATTTACGCGAGCCACTCTTGTATCAACATCCGCCCCGCGCTCAATAACAACAGGCTTGAGCCCTGCTCTTGCAAGTATAAGAGCACAAAACATTCCTGCAAGTCCAAAGCCAACAACAAGAGGTGGCATTTCAGGAGCTACCCCTTTAAATGAGATATCAAGCTCATTATCTGGCAAAAGCTTTATAAAATGCTTTGCCAAAGCATCAGCCGAGGGCAATTTACTCATATTTTCAAGCTCGACACAAACGGTTGATACGAATTTTATATCATCCTTATGTCTTGCATCAATTGAACGCTTATGAATAAACATTCCTTTAATACGCGAAAGGGCACGCGTTTTTTGAATGCGCGCCCTTGCAATATCAAATATGTCGTTATCTGTAGAATTAAGCGAGGTCTTTATTTGTTCTACAAGTATTCTCATTTTGCTAATACCGTTACTATGATATCATCGCTTGAATCGAATTGAGTTTCAAGCACAAAGCTTGAGCTCTTATCACCTATAAGATACGCGGTATAGCTATCATTTGAATCTACGACAAGCATTATGTCCTCTGCCTTAATTTCGATAACATTCTTTCTCGCACCTCTAATAGCGATGGTCTTGTACTCAATAGGTGACTCAGCCATCGACTCAGCATACACAGGAATATCATCATAATTTTTTTCTATATAGTTAGTGTCAGTTTCCATTACAAAAACCCACACGATAACTGCAATTAAAAGGCACAGAACAAGCGCGATTATGTTAGTTGCTTTACTCTTTTTAGGAGTATCATCCTCCATCGTTGCCGCGGTAATTTCCGCAGTATCGATTTCGGTTGTTTTAGAAAACCTATCCATAGTCTCTCCTTATTTTCTGTTCTTTTGGTTTATCTTAATTTTAGCGCCGTGCTTACCTCTTTGTGAGGATTTGTCCTGAAGCATATATTCTTGAAGCTTCTTTTTCATCGTCGCTCTTGTAAAGTTTCTATAAATATGTCCTTCGTTAGCGATAGAAACAATTCCCGTCTCCTCCGAAACAACAACTGCTACACAGTCGCTGTTTTCACTAACGCCTATAGCTGCGCGGTGTCTTGTTCCAAGGTCCTTAATAATATCGGGATTTGTAGAAAGTGGAAGCAAGCATCCTGCACTATAAATTCTGTTATCTCTAATGATTACCGCTCCGTCGTGAAGTGGTGCCTTATTGAAAAATATGTTTCTCAAAAGGAATGTACTAACCTGAGCATTAAGTATGGTACCACTAAGAATAAAGTCGCCGAGCTTTGTATTACGCTCAAACACTATAATTGCGCCTGTCTTAGTACGAGCAAGGTCAAATACAGCATTTGAGATTGTATCAATCATATCAATGGTTTGAGTCGAGTTTTTCGCCTCTCCTATGCTCTTTACACCCTTGATGGAATTACCACCAAGCTTTTCAAGAGCTGACCTAAATTCAGGTTGGAAAATAATAACGAGCACAACAATGCCGAAATCAAAGAAATGAGATAGCAAGAATTGCATTGAACGCAAA
>JAFTIV010000204.1 GCA_017456685.1 Clostridia bacterium
AAATCAACGGAAAAAATGAAATACTCTCTATCGATATTGCTCCCGAAATTGTTGACCCAGACGATATCGAAACACTTAGCGACATTATCATTGCAGGTGTAAATGAGGCAATTAAAAAGGTAAAGGCTGATGCTGATGAGGAAATGAAGAAGGTTGCAGGTCCTCTCGGTGGAATGCCAGGTATCTTTTAATGGAGCTTTTAATTAAGCCTCTGCAGGAGCTTGCGGACAAATTCCGTGCTCTTGATGGCGTTGGAAAGAAAAGCTCTGTAAAAATGGCATTCTCTGTTCTTAATATGAGCGAGGACGATGCCAGAGCCTTTGCAGAAGCTATTATTTCAGCGAAAACAAAGCTCGGTGTTTGTGACATTTGCCAAAACATTTGCGAGGGAAAAATGTGTTCTATTTGCTCCTCTGACACACGTGACCGTTCTATCATTTGTGTTGTCGAGGATGCAAGAGGTGTTATGGCTCTTGAAAAGGTAAAGGAATTCAACGGATTATATCAAGTTTTACACGTCACTATCTCTCCTATGAAGGGCATCGGTCCTGATCAGCTTAAAATAAAAGAGCTTCTCGCTCGAATTGAGAGTGAGAATGTTAAAGAGGTTATTATCGCGACCAACCCCACCGTTGAGGGCGAGGCAACTGCGATGTATATTTCAAGGCTTTTGAAGCCGTTTGAAATAAAGGTTACAAGAATTGCTAACGGTCTTCCCGTTGGTGCTGACCTTGAATATGCTGACGAGGTTACTCTTTTCCGCGCTATTCAAGGCAGAAGAGATATATAATAAAATAAGCAGGTACAAAATGAACTACGTTTTTTTCGACATTGAATGCGCCAACTGCTTTCAAGGGCGAGGAAAAATATGCTCTTTTGGATATGTAATTACGAACGAGCGCTTCAGGGTGCTGGAGAAAAAGGATATTGTTATCAATCCTCATTCTAAGTTTCACCTTGCGGGGCACGGAAATCATCCGGGAATTGTCTTGGCTTATGATGAACAAAGGTTCAAATCATCGCCAATCTTTCCTGTATATTATGACAGAATTAAAAAGCTTTTACAGGACGAAAACAATATTGTATTCGGCTTTTCTGTTATGTCTGATGCAAATTACATAAAAAGCGAATGCGAGAGGTATAAAAAGCCACACTTCGACTACAATTTTATTGATGTTCAGCGAATTTATACCGATATGCGTCAGCTTCAAAACACACCTTCCTTAATAAAGTGTGCCGCTGAATACGGAGTCAAGGACTCTCAGGAGGTGCACAAAAGTGATGACGACTCATATTTCACTATGAGAGTAATGAAGGGAATGTGCGAGGAGCTTAAGCTTTCTGCAAAGGAGCTTATTGAAAAATTTCCTAACTGCAAATGCTGGTGCAAAGACGGAGAGCTTGATAACGAATATAACCATTTTAAAATTCTCCAAAAGGCTAATAAGCTATCAAAAATGGAAAAGCTTACAAACAGTAAGCGCTCCAACTGGATGTACACTGAGGGTGGAAATCATACAGAGTTTGCCAAATATTCTGCAACCGTATTTATAGATTACCTCTCCACCTCCTCGCTTAAAGGAAAAAGAGTGTGCATTAGCAACCTTTTTGAGGAATTTCATTTTACTGAAATGATGAACATCGTATCAGCGCTTGCAAAAAATGGTGCTAAATACACAAGCAAGCCATACAAATGCGATATATTTGTAACCCATGCCTTACTAAATAAGCAGGGGGAAAATTACGAATGCTATCGTTTAAGAAAGGCAAAAAGATGTGTCGAGGCGGGCGAACGATCTATCGAATTCATAACGCTCAAGGAGCTTCTTGACGCGCTTAATTTAAGTGAAGCGGACATCACTGTATTAGACAGAGACAAATTATCTCCCGTGAGAAAAAAGACACCTACAAATGCTTAAAAATCAAACCCCCGATAGAAAATCGGGGGTTTGGTTTTTTATTTAAATGGAGTTAGGTCTGCGCAAAGCATCTCTTTTCTCCTAATCGAATATGTCTCCTCAAGAGGTGATCCATTCAAAAGCTTAGTATTTGCTCTTATTGCCTCAATCAAAAGCTCAGGATTTAGATTTTTATCGCTTCCAGAGCAGATAATAGCACTTATGCAAAGTGCCGAATCCTCAAGGCTTGCGCTAATGCTATGAATATATTCTGTAACATTTACCTGCTTCTCACTTCCCTTTGATTTCTTAGTAACAAAGACATCATTTTGAAGTAATCTTATAACTTGAAGCGGGGTGTCCTCGGTAATTGCCTTAGAATTGATTTTGATATCGTAATCTATATAAACGATATTCTTCATCTTTTGCTCAGGCACATAGACATCTATTACCTCCATCTCGCTTGGAAAGTTCTCGCTTAGGGCATGCTTTATTGCATCGCATTCCATGTGAGAATTAAGCTTTATGTCCATATATTCGCAATCACTCTCAACTCCTACAGGAAGCGGAACCGCAAAGACAATCCTCGGCTGAGGATTAAAGCCCTCCGAATACCATATATCTATTCCTGCACGAACCATTATTCTCTGCATAGTTCTTGCAAGGTCAAGATGAGATATATACATTAGAGAACCATATTTTTTAAATTTTATCCTAACCTGACTTACTTGTTCTTGGGGCACCATATCAAATCTCCTCCGAGCTTATTCGCTCCACAGCCAGAGCATTTTTCCTTGCAGTTTGGTGTAGTTTGGCTTTCGTGCGCCCTTTTATTTTCAAGCACCATAAAGCTCTTAGTAACACCGATATCAATAACATCCCAAGGTAAAATCTCATCGTAACTCATTCTACGATTTGCGTAAAAGCTTGGGTCAATTCTGCAGTCCTCAAAGACCTGCATCCATTTATCGTAATCAAAATGCTCATCCCATGCATCAAAGCGCATTCCTCTTGATTGTGCAAGGGCAATTGCTTTAGAAAGTCTTCTGTCACCCTTAGAAAATACCGC
>JAFTIV010000205.1 GCA_017456685.1 Clostridia bacterium
CCATCGATGTAATATTTAAAGTTTAGAAATTTAATTTCACGTTCCTTTACCTGCTCAAGACTTACATCCATTGTCGAGCAAGCGCTCACTTCAAAATTTCTCATAAAAAATCCTTTCGGTTCTCGTATTAAGAAAACGACAACTTTAAAATTGCCACCTCTTGATACCCATTTTAACAGAAAAGCGACAAATAGTCCACCCTTTATATAAATATTATTTCTCTACATTTAAAAAATACAAGAGTAGAGAGAAAAAAGACCACTCTACTGGTCGTAGAGTGGCGATATGTGTGGATTATTCGTCGTTTTTCTTTGATTTCTTTTGAATTTTTTCCATCGCAGTAACAAGGATAGGATTGTCCTTTTGGCTCATTCTTATATTAATTTTCACGCCAAAGCTCAAAAATACAATAACCTGAACGGGTATTCCAAGCAAGAAAATCATCCAAGTTCCATAATTACCAAGTGCAAAATAAATCGTTAGCAAAGTCGTCCAAAGAAGCATTGAAATGAACAAGAAAAGCCCAAATGTCCTTCTCCACGCACCCGAGCAAGCAATTCCTGCTATAGCAACTGCGGGCAACGCATATATAAACACCTGCCATATATATTGCTTGCAAATAAGAGCGACCAAGACAAAAATGAGCAAGGCAATACTCATAATTCCTATCATTATGATGTTCATAATCAAAGCTCTTCCCTTATTGTTTACGGGCTTCTTTTCGATTTTTTGGTCCTGCTCCAAATGCTCTGTAAGCATATAATCAACAGTTACGCCAAACAAGTCAGCCATATTCTTGAGCACATAAACATCAGGCATTCCATCTGCTCTTTCCCACTTTGAAATAGCCTTATCCGAATAATTGATTTGCTCTCCAAGCTCGTATTGTGTCATATGATTGATTGTGCGGAGATAAAAAATATTCTGTGCTACTATTTCCTTAAGATCCTTTTCTAACACATCGAGCCCCCTTTACTTTAAATTATTCTAAATTTAAGTATAGTATATCATAAAAAGAAAAGATCGTCAACCCTATTTTTTATCTTCTTGACAAATCAACAAAACTTTAAGTTATTCTTAGGTTGCCTAAAGAAAAAAGCAGACGGTTTTAAAGCCGTCTGCTTTGTATGACATAAAATTAGTCAAGATTTACATCAACACCAAAGATATTAGCAAGCGAACCAAGTGTATCCTTTAGCTCAGCATTGTCAGCGCCATCTGCTTGATTATTCGCATAATATTCTTCAATAGCAAGCTTTGCGCTTTCCTTATCCTCAGCGCTCATTCCGCCAGAAATCTTATATGGGTCCTCAATTGTATTGCCCTCTTCGTCCTTTGATGCGTTTTGAACGGCAGAGGAAAGAATATTAGAGTTAACCACATTTGAAACAAACTGGTCAGCAGTCATATCTGTTTTAGATGAAGAGGAGCTATCATTTGCGAAAATGCTACCCTCTTGGTCGCTTGTAGCGCCCTTAACGACATCAACAACGGATCCTACAGCGGCAATTTCCGCTTCAAGCTGCTCTTCTGTATATTCACCCTCATTTGATGCGATTTGATCGATTACCGAATTAAGAGTATTGGACATAGACTCCGATTGAGAATCATTCATTCCAAACTCACCAAGGACATCACTTGTAAGTGTTTCCTTAATTACCGCAGCGCTTTCCTTGTCAACATTTTCGAGAATATGCTTGATCGCATCATCTCTGTCTTCCTTTTCTGTTACAGAAAGAATTATTGCAATTTGTTGTCTTGAAACGAGCACGCTTTCCATACTTGTCGTACGATTAATCATAGCATCGGCAAATTCTGGGGTCATAAATGCGAACTGAGCAGCGCCCTCTGATTTCAAAACAGCAGACAAGATGAACGAATATGAATCTCCCAAGAACAGGCTCTGCTCTACCTTATCGAGCGCCTTTCCAAGAGAACGCACATCTGTTTGAATTAAGAACTTTGTGTTATCTGTTTCTTCTAAATCTACAGCTTCATAGAATTTTGTAAAATCGCCCATAATGCTTGCCATACGCGCGCCCTCTTCATATACCTGCTCCTTAGATAGAGCGTTTATATCAAGCTGTGTAGGGTATGGTATTTCGGTATCATTTACATCGTTATAAACCCTATAAAGGTAGTTTTTAAACGAATTTATCAAATCTCCCGCAATCGGGCGAGTTCTATTGTTTTCATAAAGCTCAACAAATAGCTGTCCAACGAACTCTTCATTCTTAGCGATATTAACTGGCGTTTGATTGGCAACCTCGACAAATGCCTGTTCTTCTATACAAAGATTCAGCATATTGCCAATAGTGTGTATATCCTCCTTGATTGTAGCATCCGTTGTTTGTGAAAACATAACAAGAAGCTTATCAAAAGTGGGCTCGTAATATTCACCAACAATTATTTTCGACATACCGAATGCGCTTTCGCCATTCAGCCAAGCATTTGAGGTATAAGAAAGCGCGCCAGAAATTACAGATGGGGCGATTTTAGCTTCATCTAAAATTGATGTAATATTGTCAATAGCCTCAGTCTGCACCGAGCCGTATTCCGCTGTAGGAGTTTTTATAAGAGCTGTAGCCTCGTAATACACGCTTGACAAAATGTTTATTTCATCCTCAAGCGAAACCTTCGTATCAACAATTTTAGCACTTGATAGCGAGTTAAATAGCCACTTTCCGCCAAATGCATGTATAAATTTAAAGGCAGGTCCGTCAGCAAGCGGAGCTATAAAGCTATCTCTTGCTTGAATACAGCTATCACCTAATGACTTGAGTCTATCTCCAGCAGTTGGAGTCTGTTGCTCTGTTGCGCCATTTTCTGGAGCTACCTCTTCTATAACGCCTTCCTCGGTTGACATGACTTCTGCAGATGTAATAGAGCTTGGAATTTCTCTTAAAGATGCCTCGCCTATATCGGTCATAACAGTATTGGCGAGCATAATATATCCTACGACAGGAACGACAAATGCAATAAATGATACGAGTCTCGCTACTGCGCCGACAGCTGCACCCGCGGGTCTGCTTCCACCATGATATGTTTCTCCGCTATTTTTTCCAAAAATTGAACGAGCTACAATAAGCTTAGGAATTTTTAAAATTGAAGCGATAACGAGATATACAATCATATATACAAAAGGAGCAAGAATAACAACAGGCAACGCCATTGCAAGCCCTATTGCGTTAGAATCCTTTGACATATCGGCAATAGAATCTCTAATAGGAGTTATTACTTCTGTCATAGACGGAGATGCTTCGACAAGCTTATCCAAAAAGCTAATTAAAGTCTCTATATCAACTAAAGATTTGGAAAGTAGCTTTGCAATGAGCACGGAAAGCACAATTGCAACAATGGTTACGCCCAAATCGATAAGTGATTTATACAAGCCCTTACGCAAGCCTCTTAAAATTCCGTAAACGGCAACAACCGCTATAGCAATATACATTATTACTCCAACACTTGCCATAAGAGTCCCTCCTTTAGTCATTTTGAGATAAAGAGCACAATGCTCACATAATTATACATAATTTATTTTAACATATTTAAAATGCGTTTTCAAGTGAAAAACAAAAATTACAGGAAATATGTGAGTTTTTTTGAAAATACCGCATAATTGCACAAATTCTACAGACAATAACAAGGCAACAAAACTCAAAAAGGAGAAATTTCCAATGAAGGCAACTGGAATTGTTCGTAGAATCGACGACCTTGGCAGAGTCGTTATTCCAAAAGAAATAAGAAGAACCATGAGAATACACGAGGGTGCTCCTCTTGAAATTTACACTGGCAAGGACGGTGAGGTTATTTTTAAAAAATATTCCCCTATTGGAGAGCTTGCATCATTTGCCTCGCAATATGTGGACACACTTTACAAGACTTGTCAAATGTCTGTTATTATAACAGATAGAGATAGCGTTATTGCAAGTGCAGGTGTTCCAAAGCGCGAATATATGGACAGAAAGCTATCCGAGGAGCTTGAGAATATCATTGAGGCTCGTTCATTATACAGTCACAAGCAAGGACATCAAGGAGTTAGCATTGTCGATGGTGGAGCCTCATTTGTAAAGTATGCAATGCCTATAATCTCAGACGGAGATGTGGTTGGCTGCGTTGCTTCTATCTACACAGGTGAGGACCAAAGTGATAATTTAACAGAGTCTAAGCTTATACAAACTGCCGCAACCTTTCTTGGCAGACAGTTCGAGGGATAAAAAAAGGCTTGGTGTAGCATCAACTTCACCAAGCTTTTATAATTTTATCTTGATTTATACTTGAATATGTGTTAAAATCTGTTTATAAATTCAAAAAATCAAGGATTCCGTTATATATACCTCTGGCGAAAAGCTGAGGATTATTCGCCATCAAATTTGCATCGCTTGGATTTGATATAAAGCCTATTTCCATAAGAACCGCAGGCATATTGGTTTTTCTTAAAACATACAAGCCTGGGCGTACCTTTATTCCCCTATTTCTAAGTCCTGTTGTCTCATTTAGAGCTTTTAGAATATCCTCACCGAGCTCCTCTGCAACCGATGGAACAGTATATACAAGTGCTTCTGTTCCGCTCGCCGATGAGGAAAGTGAGGCATTGGTATGAATACTTATAAAATAATCCGCGCCCCA
>JAFTIV010000206.1 GCA_017456685.1 Clostridia bacterium
ATACTCATTCTCAAGCGATTGATCTCGCGTTTGTTAAGCTAAGGGAGGAGCTTGATCTAAAAACCCAAGGTGCCGAGCTTATATCTAAGGAAGTTAAAACTCATTTTGACAAAGAGGCATTTTATATCGAGTGTAATCTTTATTGTCTTGAAAACATTGCATCCTTGGTCGAATTTGAGGTTAAATAATAGGAGTTAAATATGGCTGAAAAAACCTTTAATACATCGTCACCGTCTATAACGAGTGCAATTTTTGGACCCTTTGACATTTATGTAAGCTCAATTGAGCGCGCATTCGGTGTCAAAATTGTAAATCGTCCAACAAATAATGAAATAGGAGATTGCATAACAATCAGCGGTACCGATGAGGGTGTTCAGCAGGCATACGAGGTGTTAATGTATCTTAACAAGATGGCAAGCCTTAACACATTGATAACAGATCAAAGCGTCGATTATGCCATTTCAATGGTACAAGATAATAGAACAAGTGATTTGAACGAATTAGACGACAATTGCTTCTTCGTCAGCGCTAAAGGACGACCAATAAAGGCAAAAACCCTTGGACAAAAGAAATATGTATCGGCAATCAAGAAAAGTACAATAACTATAGGAATAGGTCCTGCTGGAACCGGAAAAACCTTTTTGGCAGTTGCTATGGCGGTCAAGGCACTTCGTGATAAGGAAATCAGTCGCATTATTTTGACTCGCCCCGCTGTCGAGGCGGGTGAGCGACTTGGCTTCTTACCTGGAGATTTACAGAGTAAAATCGACCCATATCTAAGGCCCTTGTATGATGCGTTATATGAAATGCTTGGTTTTGAAAATTGTGCTAAATACCTTGAAAAGATGACCATTGAAATAGCTCCTCTTGCGTATATGCGAGGAAGAACTCTTGATGACTCGTTTATAATTCTTGACGAGGCGCAAAATACCACTCCTGAGCAAATGAAAATGTTCTTAACTCGTTTAGGAATAGGTTCAAAAATCGTAGTAACAGGAGATTTAACCCAAACAGACCTTCCTGACGGAAAATGCAGTGGACTTGCCGAGGCTGTTAAAATTTTAAAGGATGTCGATGGTATTGCCATTCACAATTTTACTGACAATGACGTCGTAAGACACAAATTAGTGCAAAGAATTATACTTGCTTATGATAAATACGAAAAGGAACGCAAGGAAGCAAAAAGACAACCTTCCAAAAAAGGAGCAAAAAAATGACACTTACAACCTACATCACAAACGAACAATCAAACAGAGAAATAAGAGTTGCGCTTAAGGCTATTGCAAGAAAGGCGATCTTTAACACGCTTGTATATGAGGGATTTGACTACGATGCTGAGGTTTCCCTCACCTTTGTTGATAACGATAAAATCAAGGAGCTTAATAAGGAATATAGAGGCAAAAATAGCGCAACTGATGTGCTTTCATTTCCTCAATATGATGATTTTAACGACATTGTTTCCCCCTCTGGAGTTGTGCCTATAGGAGATATTGTTATTTCTCTTGAACGCGCTGAGGAGCAGGGATATAACCTTTTCCATAGCATTTATCACGAGGTTGCCTTCCTGTGTGTCCACTCAACCCTTCACCTTTTGGGATATGACCACGAGCGCTCAAAGGAAGAGGAAAAGGAAATGATTCAAAAACAAAAGGATATAATGGAGATAATAGGATTTTAATGAAAAAGACAGCATTTATAGCAATTGTAGGAAGACCAAATGTTGGTAAATCAACTATTTTAAATGCAATTTTAGGAGAAAAGATTGCAATAGTTTCATCAAAGCCACAAACTACAAGAAATCGTATTACTGGAATTTTAACAAAAGCAGATAATCAATTTGTTTTTCTTGACACCCCAGGCTTTCAAAAGCCACGCACTAAGCTTGGCGATTATATGCTAAAGGCTTCTAAATCATCAATAGGCTCATCGGATGCTGTTATAATCGTTGCCGATGCCTTTCACGCGCCTGGTGATATTGAAAAGAACATAATAGAGCAGGTAGTATCGTACAAGCTTCCTGCAGTTTTGGTGTTGAATAAAACCGATATGTCAACTCCTGAAAAGCTTGCACAAACTATTGCTCAATATGATGAAATTCACAAATTTGATGCTGTTGTTCCAACCTGTGCATCAAGAAACGAGGGAATAAGCATTCTTCTTGACGAATGCTCAAAATTTTTGACAGAAAGTCAATGGTTTTTCCCCGAGGATATGATTACAGATCAGCCTGAGAGAATGATTGTTGCAGAAACTATTAGGGAAAAAATCCTAAGAACTCTTAATGATGAAATCCCACACGGAACGGCTGTTTCCGTTGAGGAATTTAAGGATGAGGGCAAAATAATTAGAATTCGCGCCGATATTTATTGTGAAAAGGATTCTCATAAGGGAATAATAATAGGTAAAAAGGGAGCATCGCTTAAAACTATTGGCTCTTACGCGAGAGAGGACCTTGAAAGATTTTTTGGTGTCAAGGTTTATATAAATCTTTGGGTGAAGGTTAAGGAAAAATGGAGAGATAGCCTTATGAATTTAAATAATCTTGGCTATAATCCAAAGGATATTCAATGACGGAAATAAGGGTTAATGCGTTGGTTGTCAAAGAAAGTGCCAGCGGAGAATATGATAAGATTTTAACCGTTCTTTCGGAAAAATATGGCAAGCTATATGTAGTCGGGAAGGGCGTAAAGAGTGTTAGAAGCCGTCATATGGCATCAACTCAGTTATTTACATATGCATCCTTTAGCTTGCGTAAAAAGGGAAACTATTACTATATAACCGATAGTGACCTTATAGAAAATTATTATGATATAAGAGACACCAGTTCTAAAATGTATCAAGTAGTATCAACTTTTTATAATAAATTAACTACAAATCTAAAAAGTGTAGATATTTATAAAAGTGATGCAAATGGTAATAAAGTAAAAACCACAATTAATTTAAATACGATAAGAATATATGTATATGACATTTTAAATAATTTTCTAAATTAGAATATATCTAAAAAGCGTTTAATCAATTATTAATATTCAAAATAACTTCAAATGACTAAAAATAAGA
>JAFTIV010000207.1 GCA_017456685.1 Clostridia bacterium
AGAAGGGCAGGACTTCTTCACGATATCGGTAAGGCTGTTACCGCCGAGGTTGACGGTTCTCATGTTCAGCTCGGTGTTGAAATCGCAACAAAGTACCGTGAGCACAAGGATATCATTCACGCAATCGAGGCTCACCACGGAGATGTTGAGGCACACTCTATCATCGCAGTTATCGTTCAGGCAGCAGATGCAATTTCAGCCGCTCGCCCAGGCGCAAGACGCGAGAACCTCGAGAACTATATCAAGCGCCTTGAAAAGCTCGAGGAAATCGCAAAGAGCTTTGACGGCGTAGAAAAGACCTTCGCAATTCAGGCAGGCCGTGAGGTAAGAATTATGGTTAAGCCTGAGCAAATCAACGACGACACAATGCCCCTCGTAGCTCGCGAAATCGTTAAAAAGATAGAGAGCGAAATGGAGTATCCAGGACAAATTAAGGTTAATCTTATTAGGGAGAGCCGTGTGATAGATTACGCCAAGTAGTTGGCGTAATCTATCACAACGAAATCCGTCTTGCGACGGTTGAAATCTGCTTTGCAGATGAAATCGCTTCGCGGTGAAATCCAAAAAGGTTCGCTTTTTGGATTGAGTTAGACGGCTTTCATTTCAACGAGGCTTTGCCTCGATTTCATCCACGCACCGCGTGGATTTCAACCATACGAAGTATGGATTTCATTAAATGTAATTCAATGAAAACGGTGCCAAGTGGCAAGCAAGTGCACGGCGCACGAGAAACAATGCGACAGTGGTCGCAATTTATCACGGCTGTAACAAATTATTCAACAAAAAGCGTTGATAGGGCACTCCTGTCAACGCTTTAAATCTCGGGGAAATCCCCATAGATAGGAAAGCTGGAAAATGAGCTTTAAAATTCTTGCAATAGGAGATATTTGCGGACCGAGCGCGGTTGAATATCTCAAGGACAAATTATGGGCGCTAAGGCGCGAGCACGGGGCTGATATGGTTATTGCCAACGGTGAGAACTGTGCTGAGCCAAATGGCATTGACAAGCAGAGCGCTATGGCGCTTTTCGAAAGCGGGGTTGATGTTATAACAACAGGCAATCATGTTTATCGAAAGTCGAGCGTTTACTCGTATCTTGACGACGAGGCGTTTATTCTTCGCCCGCTTAATTTCCCGTCGCAGAGCCCTGGTCACGGGGACTGCATAATCAAGATTAACGGCTACAGGGTGCTTTGTCTTAATGTGCTTGGTAGTGCGTATATGGACGCAGATGCCTCTCCCTTTGAGGCGGTTGAGCGCGCCCTTTTACGAAACGAGGGTGCGTATGATTTTGCCGTTTTAGATGTGCACGCGGAGGCGACGGGAGAGAAGCGCGCGCTTGCGTACGAATTTGCCTCTCGGCTTAGCGTGTGCTTTGGAACTCACACACATGTTCAAACAAATGATGCGTGCGTGCTTGAGGGCCGTGTTGCGTATGTTACAGACATAGGCATGGTTGGCGCAAATGACAGTATTCTTGGTGTCAAGAAGGAATGTGTTATTCACAGGCTAAAAACAAAAATGCTCTCGCGCTTCGACTTTGCACAGGGCGAAATCGAGGGTAACGGAGCAATTTTTGAAATAGATACCGACACAGGGCGCGCCCTTTCGTGTCGCGTAATTAAATTTTAAGGAGATTTTTATGAAAACGACAGAGCTTTTGAATTTTGTTAAGGCAGGCTCACTTGATGCAAGGCTTGCCGAGATTTACGGAAAAGAGGCTACAGAGGCTCAAAGAGAGCGCTATGCCGAGGCAATTGCCGAGTTTTCCACCATTTATGGTGAGCGCGAGTGTGAGCTTTTCTCCGTTCCCGGCAGAAGCGAGATTTCGGGAAATCACACCGACCATAACTTTGGCAAGGTGCTTGCGGGCTCAATTAACCTTGATATTATCGCGGTTGCATCAAAAACAGACGATGGCTTAATCCGCATCAAGAGCAAGGGCTTTCCCGAGGACTGTGTCGATATTACTACATATACAGAGCCAAACGAGAGCGACTATTTTAAGTCGGGCGCGCTTATTGCGGGTATGTCAAGGGCATTTGCCGACCTCGGCTTAAAAACAGGCGGTTATGTGGCTTATACAACCTCTAATGTATTCAAGGGCTCAGGACTTTCCTCGTCCGCTGCGTTTGAGGTTATGATAGGTAACATTCTCAACTATCTCTACAACGAGGGCAGGGTTGACAATGTTGAAATTGCAAAGATGGCACAGTTTGCCGAGAACAAGTTCTTTGGCAAGCCCTGCGGACTTATGGATCAGGTTGCCTGTGCGGTTGGTGGCTTTGTTGCTATCGACTTTGAAAAGGCAGGCTCTCCTGTTATTGAAAAGATTGCCTTTGACCTTAGCGCAGAGGGCTATTCGCTTTGTATTGTAAACACAGGTGGCAACCACGCGGACCTCAACGAGGATTACGCATCTGTTCCCGCCGAGATGAAATCTGTTGCTAAATACTTTGGCAAAAGCGTTCTTCGTGAGCTTGATGCTGACACCGTTCTTGCGAGTGCAAGGGAGCTTCGCGAGGCTGTAGGTGACAGAGCCGTGCTTCGTGCAATCCACTTCTTTAACGAAAACGAGCGCGTAGATGTGCAGAAAAAGGCGCTTCTTGCAGGCGACATTGACACCTTCTTTGAGTATGTTCTTCGCTCGGGTCGCTCGTCATATATGTACCTTCAAAATGTATTCACCACAAAGAATGTAAGAGAGCAAGGACTCTCCTTAGCTCTTGCAATAACCGACAACATAATGTCTGGCAAAAAAGGCGCCTTCCGTGTTCACGGAGGAGGCTTTGCAGGCACAATTCAAGCCTTCGTACCAAACGACTCCGTAGCCGAGTACAAGCAAGCGATTGATAGTGCCTTTGGTAACGGCGCGTGTTATGTGTTGAAGATTCGCTCGCTCGGCGCTTCTAAGGTCTAATAAGCTTCGTTATACTGCGTTGCTCCTGCACTGCGACCTCGACTATCACAAGATAGCCATCGTCCTCAGTGTGCGGTGCGCCTTGTCTAACTTGCTTCTTAGACCTTAGACTAAGGCTTAATTAACGGCGAAATACGGCGTTGGGCTTCGCGCACGACCTCGTCGTATGACAATACGCCATCGTCCGTGGGCTCCAGTCCGCCTTGTCTTTCTTGTTCCTTAGACCTTAGAACACAGCGAGGCGTTGCTCCTCGTGGGTAATCTCGGCGTATGCCATATACGCCATCGCCTACCTACTGTGGTGCGCCTTGTCTTTCTTGTTCCTTAGACCTTAGACCAAGGCTCTGCCTTTATTTGAAGCTTTATAAAACAACCCAAGAAACCCGCCCTCTAAGGGCGGATTTTGTTTTACATATTCTTAGGTAAGTAAGGTACTTAACTTACCTTTTTGAGAAAAAAGAGAACAAAAAGCAAGAGAAAAAGCGCGGAAAATCCGCGCTTTTTATTTCTTATAATATTCGGCAAACAAATCGTTTGGCGTGCATTCCAAAATGTCGCAAATAGCCTTAAGGTTTTCAAACTTTATCGAGCTTGTCTCGTTTTCAACTATTCTTTTAAAGTTTTGATAGCTTAGCCCAAGTTGAATATAAAGCCAATATCTCGTTTTTCCCTTTTCCTTTAATATTTCATCTATTCGAAAATGCATACAATTTCCCTCACTCATTATACGACAAAAGCATCACAAGCCTTTGTGTGCGCTTATTTGATTTCTTGCTCTAAATTTGCAAATTTTTCAGTATTGAAAAACTCAACTATAGAAATTCCAAATCCGTCGCACAGCATTTTTAGAGTCACTATGCCAGGGTTCTTGCTTTTTCCGTAAAGAATGTTTTTAATTGTAGATGGCGCAACAGCGGATTCCATTGCCAATTTATGAATTGACATCTTCTTTTCCTCGCATAATTGCAAAAGCCTATTTTTAACAACTGAGTAAATGTCCACTTTTTAGCTCCTTAACAAAAATATAGGCTAATTATAGCCAATTTTTCTTGACAACATGGGCTATATATGGTACAATTGGACTATAAATAGCCTGTATAAGGAGAAAAACGATTACGATAATCACATTTTGTGGACATTCAAGCTATATAAAGAACGTTCAAGATGAAAAAAGGGTTTTAGATATATTAGAAAGCCGAGTTGGCAATTCTTTATGTGATTTTTATCTTGGTGGCTATGGCGCCTTTGACAGCTTTGCATACGATTGCGCAAAAAAATTCAAAAGAAATCACCCTTCTGCTAAGCTGATTTTTGTAACTCCCTATCAAGACGAGGGCTACAACAGTCGCAAGCGTGAGCTTTTTGACCTTATTGTTTATCCCGAGCTTGAAAAAATCCCTAAAAAATACGCTATTTCTCACAGAAACAAATGGATGATAGGCAAAGCAGACATTATCATTGCTTATATTACCCATAAATTCGGTGGCGCATTCAAAAGCTATCATTATGCCAAGCAGAAAGGAAAGGAAATATTTAATTTAGCCGACTCTTTCCCATTGTAACAAAAGGTGCTAAAGAGCACCAATGGCATATTTCCAAGCAAATGGTAAGTAAGGTACTTAACTTACCTTTTTGAGAAAAAGAGAACAAAAAGCAGGGCGCTCTAAGTAGAGAGCCCTGCTTGCTTTTTATATTCCTTGTGCGCTTTTCTTTTCAGCAAAGAAAGGTGTATTTCTTTTTAATAAAGTGGCTTTGCGTCTATAAGCTTCATAAGCTTGCTTGCGATAATCATTCCGCCAACCCAGTTAGGATGAACTCTGTCCCAGGATATGTATGCGGGGTAGCGATATTTAAGATGCTCGTCAAAGTCCTTTTGAAGGTCAACAAATGGCACGCCATATTTCTCGGCGATTTCCTTTGCAATTCCTGCGTACTCGACCATTCTCTTTTTCATAGGGTCCTCATTGTTAGCCTCCATATAGAATGGGCTAAGAATGAAAAGTCCCTTTACCTTGCCAACTGTTCTTGCGCAAACCGCATCAAGATTTTTTCTGTAAACCTCGGGGGTGTATCTTTCCTCGTATTGACCAGGCTCGTCAAATTGGCGCCAAACATCGTTTGCACCTATCATAAAGAAAACCCAGTCGGGCTTAATAGCCTCAACATTTTGCTCCCAATGGTTGAGCATATCTGTGCTTGTCGCACCGCTTTCGCCAACATTTGTTATGTGAATGAGCTTTTCGGGGTACAAGGCGCTGAGCATACTGTCAACTTGTCTTACATAGCCGTTTCCAACGCCCTCCCAAAGTCCCTCGCCATAGGGTCTTTTTCTTCCGCAGTCGGTAACTGAGTCGCCTGCGAAAACTACTCTGTCTCCGTGTTCAAAAATCATTTTCTTTTCCTCTTTCTTTAGTTATTTTTTATTAGACGGCTTTTTCCTTTTAACAGAAAAGCCAAATTTTCCAATTCTGTTTGAAAGCTCGTAATATTCACCGTGGGCATACGCGCAAAGATGTGCGCGATTTATACAAAGCTTTTCCCCGTCCATAAGGGCTTCATCGACACATACCCCGACAATATCTGCCAAAAACATATCGTGAGAGCCAAGCGGGATTATGTCCGTAACCCTGCACTCAATGTTTATGGGGCTTTCCTTTATTGTTGGTGCGCTAACATGCCTTGAATTTATAGGAGTAAGAGAGCATTTCTCGAATTTATTAACCTTTTTGCCTGTGTACATTCCGCAGAAGTCGGCGCTTTTGGCAAGAGATTTGGGAACTAAGTTTATGACAAACTCTCCGCTTTGCTTAATTAAGTCGTAGGAATAGCGCTCAGGGCGCACGGAAATGTAGGTTTTAGGAGGCTGTGTGTTTGTAATTCCACACCAGCCGATAGTTATAATGTTTGGCTTTTCTGCGCTTCCACAGCTAACCATAACCGCGGGAACGGGCGCAAGAAGTGTGCCACTCTTAAGCTCTTTTTTCATAAAAGCTCCTTAATTGAATTTTTGCATAGCGAGCTCAAACTCGCCCTTTGTGATAAGAGAGAGCGCATCTGGGCATTTTTCAAGAACGGCAAAAAGCGTTTCTCTGTCTGCCCTTGGAATGGTGCCAAGCACCCAATCGGCAAGGTCGTATTCGGGCGAGGGCTTTTGACCTACACCTATTTTAATTCTTGGGAAGGCGTCCGTGCCAAGATGCTCAATAATGCTCTTTAAGCCGTTGTGACCGCCCGCGCTTCCTTTTTTGCGAATACGCATTTTGCCTACATTAAGGGTTGTATCATCGACAATTACGAACACATTCTCGGGACAGAGCTTATAAAAGCTCATCGCCTCGCGTACCGCCTCGCCCGAGGCATTCATAAAGGTCTGCGGCTTCATAATAAGCACTCGCTTGCCATCAAGATTAGCCTCACAGCTAAGCGCCTTGAAGCGCGCCCGGTCACACTTAACGCCTAAGCGCTGACAAAGGTAATCAAGCGCCAAGAAGCCCGCATTGTGCCTTGTGTAGGTGTATTTTTCACCAGGGTTGCCAAGCCCCACAATAATGCAGGACACCGCCCCCTGTGGCGATTTTTCACTCTCTATTTTTTTGAATAGGTCGAAAATACTCATAAAATTCCTTTTCCTTGCGACAACTAAAGTTAATCTAATTTAATTCCAAAATGAATCATTTTGGGTTTCAACCGCACCTATGCGGATTTCATTGACGAGAAAAATCACTTTTTTCTTCGTCTTGCCCAGTTCTCGTGATTAGTTTGATATTCTCTTGCGATGCCAAGAGCGCCTGCGCCAACATCGTCGGTAATTGTTGAGCCTGCGGC
>JAFTIV010000208.1 GCA_017456685.1 Clostridia bacterium
CCTTCAAATGTTATCGCGGTTGGCGTTCCTTGTCGTGTTGTTCGTGAGATTACGGAAGAAGATAAGAAGCGTTATCAGATCTATCTTGAAAAATAGACAAATTCCAATTTATAGGGCAAAGCAAGTCTAATTTTCCACACAAAGCATGGAATTTTATAGAATTATTTTGCTTGTTGAAAAAAGCTTTATTATATGGTAAAATATAAAAAAGGCGGTGAAGAAAATGAAATATAAAAATCCAATCATTCCGGGCTTTAATCCTGACCCGAGCATATGTCGTGTGGGAGAGGACTTTTATCTTGTTACATCTACATTTGAGTTTTTTCCTGGAGTTCCTATTTATCACAGCAAGAACCTTGTAAATTGGGAGCTAATTAACTATTGCTTAACTACAGATTCACAGCTTCCCTTAGAGGGCGCAGAATCATCAGGTGGCATTTATGCACCTACAATTAGATACCACGAGGGTGAGTTTTTTATGACCACCACTAATGTTTCAAATGGTGGAAATTTCATTGTTCATACAAGGGATATTTACGGGGAATGGAGCGAGCCTGCTTATGTTGATCAAGGTGGAATCGACCCCTCGCTGTTTTGGGACGATGACGGAGCATGCTACTTTGTGTCAAACGGATTAGATGAAAGTGGCAGAGTGTCAATTTATCTTTGTCAGCTTGACCCATTTACTGGTGAAAAGCATACGCCAACAACACTCATTTCATATGGCTGTGGTGGAAGATATCCAGAGGCTCCACATATATATAAATTAAACGGCTACTACTATTTGATGCTTGCAGAGGGTGGCACGGAATATGGACATATGGAAACTATGCAACGCTCAAAAAGCATTTACGGACCTTATGAGCAATGCCCTCATAATCCAATACTTTCTCATCGTGACACTCCTGGCCCTATTCAAGCCACGGGGCATGCCGATATAGTTGAGGACCAAAACGGAAATTGGTGGCTTGTGTGCCTTGCAATTAGACCTATTAAAAATATGCAACTCCATCATATTGGGCGAGAAAGCTTTTTGGCTCCAGTTATTTGGAACGAGGACGGCTGGCCTGTTGTTGGAAATAATGGCACAATTGATTTTGAAATGGAAGGACCCCTACCAGGACCTGTGCCACAGCCAGTAAGACGCGATTTTAGCGATAGCTTTGATAAGGATAAGATAGACTTAAGCTGGAGCTTTGTTCGCAATCCAAGAAGGGAAAGCTATATTTTAGAAAAGGGTCGCATCATTTTAAAGGGTGGTGACGACAACCTTTCCACCCCCTTAGGACACCCGACAATGATAGCGTTGCGCCAAGTGGAATTTGATATGGAGGCTACTATACAGCTTGAGGGCGAAATACAACACGGACAGCGCTCGGGCGCTTGTGCCTTTTATAATAGCGACTATCACTACGATATTTTTGTAACTAAGGAGCAAGATTGCCATACGGTGTGCTTACGCAAGCAGGTGGCAGATATTGATGTTATTGTTGCTTCTCATAAAATTGACTACGATGGCTCTATTAGATTTAAGCTTGTATCAAGCGATGAATGGTACACCTTCTTCTATGAAAAAAACGGAGAATTTGTTCAGCTGGGACGAGGCGCAACCTCGTTACTTGCTACAGAGGTAAATGGTAGGTCCTTTACAGGAACCTTTTGGGGCGTCTTTAGTGAGCAGGGAGATATTGCCGTGAAGAGCGTTACGTTAAAGGCACTTTAATAAACTGTTTAAGGAGAAAAATTATGGAATATCAAATGAATGGATGTATTAAGCTCTGTGGAACCTGTGAATACTGGACAGGACCAAGACAGCCAAATTTTTATGGCAATATGGTTGTGCTTCCACAGCAGAGCATTTACGGAAAATGCTGGTGCTTAACAGGACCCTTTAAACGAGTTGATAGGTTAAGCAATTCCTCAGTCTGTCATTGTTACCAAAAATGGAGCGTTCTCAAATAAAGCACCACTCTTCATTATATAAAGGAGAAAAAATGCGCAGGCTTTTATCTATAATTTTAGCGATTTTAATTGTGTCCCTTACTGTTTTGATGCTTGGATGCAATAGGGATGGCGAGGGTGGCGCTCATCTTGATTTGAACACCGACTTTAAAAAGCCGACGAGCTTAAGTGACGGAGAGGGAAGAGATGCCAAGGTAATCTTACTCCTTGGACAGAGCAACGCAACGGGCTGTGCCTTGAATAGCTATCTTGAGAAAAATGTTGGAAAAGAGCAATATAGCATATACGAGGAGGGCTTTTCTAATGTCTTTGTCAATTATAGCATTGACAATTGTCTTAATTCATCGAAAGGCGAATTTGTAAAAGCCAGCGTCGGCTTCGGGCACACGAGTGAGTATTTTGGCCCTGAGCTTGGTATTGCCGAGAGATTGTCAAGGGAATACCCTGACGAAACGATTATAATTTTGAAATATACCTATTCGGGAAGCTGTCTTAAAACACAATGGCTTGACGAGGGGGACCGTGGCGAAATTTATAAGGCGTGCATAAAATTCACGAAGACATATATGGATGCGCTTTTGGAAAGCAATTATAACGCAAGCCTCGGCGCAATATGCTGGATGCAGGGCGAAAGCGATGCGGTAGGAAAGGTCGCTGATGAATATTACGACAATCAAGGGCGCTTCGTTTCCTTTTTGAGAGAGGACCTTGATAAATACGCAGACGACGGCGGAATTTATTTTGTTGATGCAGGAATTCAAGCGGGCAATATTTTCCCAAGATATGGGGTTGTCAACGAGGCAAAGGCGCGCTTTGCGAGAGAATCTGTGCTGAATTTGTATTTTTCGACAATAGATGCGCACTTGACCACAAATCTTGAGCCAGAGGGGGAGCCCGACCTTCCTCACTACGACTCTATGAGCACATTGAAGCTCGGCTATCTGTTTGCGGAGCAAATAATAAGCTCATATAACGCAAGAGATTGAATATTTTATTGCACAAGGGAGCAAGCGAGGCTTGCTCCCCTTTTGCTTGCGTGAGAGGGCAGAGAAATCTGCCCTTTTTGCCCCCTTGCTTTAAAAAATGAAAATTATTTTCATCAAACTATGAACACTTTGTAAACGAGAAAAAGTGAAAATTTTTTCAGTTTTTTCACGAAAACCCCGAAAAAGTGAAAATAATTTTCAAAAACTCAGGGGCGCAAGAGGGGGTCTTATAGGCTCTTATAATATATATTATAACGCTTAAAATGTTCACTAAAATTTCGTGGAAATCATTGACAAAGAGGTATTTTTATGCTAAAATGCAAATAATGAAAGTAATTTTCAGCATTTTTGAAAGAAATTTTCACAATTAGCGAAAATTCGAAAAAATAATTAGAAAAAGTGAAAATAATTTTCAAAAAAGTGGAAAAATGCAGAAATCTTGGAAAGGAGGCAAAAATTTGAACAGGACTTTACTGCAGGCTCAGCTTATGTATAACGATATGGGCAGGTCTGAAAAGAAGGTTGCTGACTGGTTGTTTTCTCACTCAGGTGAGGTCTTACCCTATTCCATAACCGATTTTGCCTCCAAATGTGAAAGCAGTGAGGCAACGATAGTCCGCTTCTCGAAGCGACTTGGCTGTGCAGGTTATCGGGATTTAAAGATTACACTTGCCAAGGAGCACGAAAAGAAGGTTATTGCTCCTATGATAACGAGCAACGATGATTGCTTCGCTATTTTCGAAAAGGTTTGTAATGATGCTTATATGTCGCTTGAGCGAAC
>JAFTIV010000014.1 GCA_017456685.1 Clostridia bacterium
CAAAATGGCACATAAGTCGGGAATGAATTATGAGGCTCGCAAAATCGACTTTAAGCTGTACGACAGTATGGGGCGACCAATAGAGCCTCAAAAGCCCAAATTCCGTGAAAACTGTAACACCTGTGGCAATAAGATGATATGCTCGGGCTGTGCCGATTGCGGAAAATGCGACAAATAAAAAACACACTTGGGATCCAAGTGTGTTTTTGCTTATTTTATTTTTTCAATAAGCCAAGGCAAGGATTTTTCAAACATAGTTCCATATGAATGCTCCTTAGCATAAGGAACAGTTGCGCGAATACACTCAACCGTAAAGCCGACTGCAAGCCTAAGCGCCTCACGATCTGTTGCTCCGCGCGTGATAGCACCTGCAAAAACGCTTGCAAAGGTATCGCCCGTTCCGTGGAAGCTCATTGGAATGTTGTCCTCGAAATATGAGTAAAATTCATCAACCTCGCTATCGTACAAAACCGCACCCTGTGTGCCTTTTTCATATGAAACGCCTGTTAAAATAGCCTTCCTTGGTCCCATTTTACAAAGAGCGCGTAAAATATTTTTTATGTAAGACTCATCATACTCGCTCTTGTATTCAAGTCCAAGCATAAATGAAGCCTCAGTAAGGTTAGGCACAACAATGTCAGCCATAGCACAAAGCCTCGCCATATGAGATGGAAAATCGGGAGAGAAGCCTGTGTATAGCCTGCCGTGGTCACCCATTGCAGGGTCAACAAAGAGAAGAGTGTCTCCCTTGCGAAACTCGCGTGCAAATTCCATAACATAATTTATTTGCTCAACTGAGCCGAGATAGCCCGTGTAAATTGTATCAAAATGCAAATTGTATTTCTTCCAATGCTCCTTGATTTTCGGTATATCATCACTGAGGTCACGGAAGGTGAAGCCCTCAAATCCCCCTGTATGTGTAGATAAAACCGAGGTTGGAATAATGGCACACTCAACACCCATTGCCGAAATAATAGGCAACGCAACGGTTATAGAGCATTTTCCAAAGCAAGAAATATCTTGAATGGTAACAATCCTTTTCATAAAATCACCTCATGCGAAAATTATACAACTCACCGCAAAAAATGTCAATACCTTTGACAAAAAAACAAAATATCTCAAAAATTTTTATTATCTTATTTACAATTTAGGAAAAGTGTGTTAATATATATACGATAAAAAATTCAAGGAGATACATATTATGGAAAACAAAGTAATTGTTGAAACAAGCGCACGTCATGTTCACCTTACTAAGGAGCATGTTGAAATCCTTTTCGGTAAGGGTCACGCTCTTACATTTAAGAAGGACCTTAGCCAGCCTGGTCAGTTCGCTTGCGAGGAAAGAGTAACAGTTGTAGGACCAAAGAATAAGATTGAAAGAGTAATCGTTTTAGGCCCAGAAAGAAAGGCTTCACAGGTTGAGGTTTCACTCACCGATGCTCGTAACCTTGGCATTACAGCTCCCGTTCGCGAGAGTGGCGATGTTGCAGGCTCAGGTGCTTGCAAGCTCGTAGGACCTTGCGGAGAGGTTGACCTTGAAGAGGGCGTAATCGTTGCAAAGAGACATATTCACTTCACCCCAGACGAGGCTGCAGCAGCAGGCGTTGTAGATAAAGAGGTTGTTAAGGTAAAGATTAACTCACAAAGAACAACAATCTTTGATGATGTAGTTGTAAGAGTTCATCCTAACTTCAGCGCAGCTATGCACATTGACACCGATGAGTCAAATGCTTCTTGCGCATTCGGCGAAATCTACGGCGAAATCATTAAGTAATTAAAAATCAATTCAAAAAGCGCCAATTTTGGCGCTTTTTTACTTTTTTGTGAATTATTTCCTCAACCTTGACAAGCGTGCAATATTGTGATAAAATATACATAACTATGGAGTTTTAATTTGGAGAGAATAAATGATACAATTTTTAAACAAAGAATTTTCGGGGGAGAAAAAGGGCCTGAATTACATTCTTACAACACCCACAGGCTTTGACAAAAGCGAGCATCTCCCACTTCTCGTTTTCCTTCATGGTGCAGGAGAGCGCGGAGACGATCTTGAGCTTTTAAAGGCTCATGCCATCCCGAAGCTTTTTACAAATAATCAAGATTATGGCGGACTTCGCGTAATCACCCTGTCGCCTCAATGCCCACAGGAGCGAACATGGTACGATTATAAATGGGAGGTAATCTCTCTCATTAAAAGCGTCGCTGAGGAGTATAATGTAGATGAGAGCCGAATTTCACTTTGCGGAATTAGCATGGGTGGATTTGGTACTTGGGAAATCTCTCTTCAAGTGCCCGAGCTTTTCTCGGCAATTGCCCCAGTCTGCGGTGGCGGTATGAACTGGCGCGCTTGGTATGTTAGAAATTTACCAATTAGAGTATATCACGGACGCCTTGATGACATAGTTCCGCTTTCACAATCGGAGGCTATGGTAAATTCCATAAGGCTTCAGGGTGGAAATGTAGAATTCACAATTTATGATGATTTAGGACACTGTTGCTGGGAAAGAGCATTTGAGCACACCGATTTAATTTCTTGGCTTGTAAACTCAAAAAAGCAATAAGGAGTAGTTATGGAGATTATAACTAACGCAAAAAGAAAAATCAAAAAGGTATTTCATGTTCTTAACCCATTTGCCGGAAAAGGTAAGGCAAGCGATATCAAGGACACAATTGAGGAAACCGAGGACGAAAGCGTTTATATGTCAAAATCGACAGACGACGCAACAGAGTTTATAATAAACGCTCTCAAGGAAAACCCCGATACCTGCTTCACCGTTTACGGCGGAGACGGCACAGTTTTTAGGGCAGTAAATGCTCTTATGAATAGCGGTTGTGCAGACACAGCCTCACTCAAAATCGTGCCCGTAGGAAGCGGAAACGACTTTGTTCGCTCGTTTGCTGGCGAAAAGGGTGATTGCCTTGTCGATGTAATGAAATTCAACGACAGATATGCTATAAATGTTGTGAATGTAGGCTTCGATTGCGAGGTTGTTCGTCGCGCAACGGCTCTTAAGAAAAAGCCCCTTATCTCGGGAAAAATGGCGTACATATTCGGCGTAGTTGGTGAGCTTGTTACTAAAAAGCCCATTGATGCCGTAATTACGCTCACATACCCCGACGGAAGCCAAGAGGTAATTGAGGAAAAAATTCTTCTTGCTGCAATCTGTAACGGAAAATGGTATGGCGGAGGCTTCCAGCTCGCCCCTGACGCAAACACAGGCGACGGACTCTTGGAGGTCGAAATCGTTCGTAATGTCAGTCGTTCAAAGTTTATCAGCTTGGTAGGCGATTACAGAAAGGGAACACATATTGATACCGAAACAGGAACAGTAAAGGATAAATTTAAGGATATCGTTTACTATAAAAAATGCGTTGCTGTAAAGATTGAGGGTGTTTGTAGCGTTTGCGCAGACGGAGAAATCTTTGAGGAAAGCGTTGTAGATGTTAAGGTTATCCCAGGCGCATTAAACTATATAATTGACTAACTAAAAGCACCGAGCAATCGGTGCTTTTTGATTTTGCCTCGTTCTCGCAACGCGAGAATTTCACTTGTGTATTTTGCACCCTGTGAGAGGAAAAAGAAGAGATAAGAGTGAAAAGTGAAGAGTGAAGAGCGAAGAGATGATTTTTGTGCAAAATGCACCTTTAAAATAGACTAATCTCCGCATTTTGCGATAGCAAAAATATCACTTGTGTATTTTGCACACTGTGAGAGGAAAAAGAAGAGATAAGAGTGAAAAGTGAAGAGTGAAGAGCGAAGAGATGATTTTTGTGCATTATTGTGCAAAATGCACAAAAATCGGGGGGGGGGATTTGTTAATTGTGCAATATTGACAATATGTGCAATATATGATATAATTATTCCATAAAAATATATTATACGCCCGCGGGGGCTTCCCCGTAAGGAGAAAATTTATGAAAAAAAGACTTTTGTTCTTGACAGTTTTAGTCGTGGCTTTAGTAGCCCTGCTTGCAATTTCAGCAAGCGCTGCTGTTGTTTATAAAACAGCTGATGGCACAACCCTATTTAGCTATGTGGATGCAAATAGCGATTATGATTTCGATAGCTATGAGGGCTCGTTCCCAAAAACCGATGCTGATGGTAACCACCTAACATGGTACATTACAGCAACTGCAACAGAGGGCAGTGACACAGTGCACACCGTTGCAAGCCTTAAAACCGTTGGCGAGGCTGGAAGCATCAATGCAAGTGGCGCTTACACCTATACATCCCCTGTTACAAATAAGAACACTGTAAGCGTTAATTTCCCTGATAATGCAGGAATTAAGACGATTCCCGCATTTGGTGGATATGGCACACGCTCACAAAATAATGTTTTGTTTGCATATCTACCAAATACATTGACAGAGCTTCCTGAAAGTCTATTCCAAGAAACACCTGTAATAGTTGGAGAAATTGACGATGAAACACCCGTAACCTTCATTCCACATAAATTATGCCACGAGGCAAGAAATATTGAGACTGTAAATATTCCTGCAAGCGCAACGGTTATAAAATCTCAGGACGATAGAAACGGAGCGACTTTTTGTAACACTCTCTCGCTAAAAACAGTTACCTTTGCACCAAATAGCAAGCTCACACGCATTCATCAATATGCGTTTTATGGATCTGGCATTGAAGAAATACAATTCCCAGACTCACTTGTAGCAGTTAACCAAAACCTATTTAGAAACTGTAAAAATCTTAAGGTTCTTAGATTTGGAGCAAATTTCCAATATTTTGAAAATGTAAATCAAAATGATGTGATTACAACAAATCACCACTCTCTTACCCATACAGCAACTGCACTTCAAGAGATTTACCTTCCTGCAAGCTTCTATACCTCAAAGCCTGAAACAAATTATAAAGTTTCATACGCCTTTGACGGCTGTAGTAATGCAAAGTTCTTCTTTGTTGGAACAAAGGCACAGCTTGATACATCAATTGCAAACTTTGTAAACGCAGAATGGACAACGGGCGCAACAGATCACAACTATATTTTAGATGCATATAATGCAAATAAAATAGTTAGCTGGAGCGAATATTCTCAAAATCCTGAAAATTATACAGGAAGATATATAATTACCGATTACAACAAATGCGATGCCTTCTATAAAGGCGAGCATACTCTTAGCGGAAACGATTGTACCAAGAGCGTAGTCTGCACAAAGGAATGTGGCTATGGCTTTGCACCTGTAGCTGGCGAGCATAAAATTGAAAAGACCTTAGCTTATGCAAATGGCTTTGACAAGGCAGGCGTATATAGCTGTGTTTGCTCAAACGCAGAGTATTGCACCGCAATTGAGGGTTATACCTTAAGCGAAGCAAAGGACCCAATCATCACCTTCAAGGGCTACTCAACACCCGAAACAGGAAATGTGAAGGGCATCAACGCAGGCTTTAAGGTAGAGAAGGACCTTCTCACTCTTTATAACGACCTCAACGAGGTTGATGCAACCCTTACAATCTTTATGGTAAACTCAAAGAGCAATGATGTAAACATCTCAAAAATCCTTGATGGAGACACACTTGAGCTTGCCGATGGTGTAAAGGGTATCAATGTAAAGATTACCTCAGTTAACTACACAAGCATTAGCGTAGAGGTAAGAGGCTTTGATGATAGCGAGGGAGGTAACTTCTACACCCTTAACCTCATCACCGCAATCGCAGTTAAAACAGCTGACGGC
>JAFTIV010000015.1 GCA_017456685.1 Clostridia bacterium
CACAAGCATTAGCGTAGAGGTAAGAGGCTTTGATGATAGCGAGGGAGGTAACTTCTACACCCTTAACCTCATCACCGCAATCGCAGTTAAAACAGCTGACGGCGTACACTATGTTCAAGCAGGACTTAAGAATTCTCCAAATACAACCCAAACAGTTGATGGAGTTGACTTTAACATAGTAACCGCAAATAGCATCTATAACCCGACAGCATTATCATAACTAAACGAAAAAGCACCGAGAAATCGGTGCTTTTTTAATATATTTGTGCTACAGAATACTATTTGATTTCAACCTTGTACGAATTTGAGAATGAATAGCCAACAGGAAGGTGAATCATATCGCGCTTTGCCTCAAGGTCGCCAATTCCGCCGTCATCATCGGGGCTTCCGCACCAAGGCTCTATGCAAAGATAAGGCGCATCGCTCTTTGGCTTGTGCCATAGTCCAAGGTATTTAAAATCATTAAAGTACATAGTGATGCTTCTTTTCGATTTTTCTGTCGCAAGAGTTATTTTCTTAGCTGTGTTGTAAAGGAAAATTGCATCATCATCAAACAAATCATGCTTTAAATCAATGCGCTTAGTGCCACCCTGTGCAAATACAGGGTCTTTTTTGTCACATAGACACGCAGGAGAGAAGGTGAGCCTTATAGCATCGCAGGCTCTGTTAAATTCAACATAATAATCCTCAAAATCGCCACCAAAAAGCGGAACATTAAACGCAGGGTGCGCACCAACGCTAAAGATTAGCTCCTTCGTGTCAGTGTTTACAACCTTGTATTTAACAGTAAGCGCCCTGCCCTTAAGAGAGAAGCAAACAAAGAAATTAAAGTCAAAGGGATATGCTTCCTTGGTCTTGCTATCACTTTTTAATAATAGAGTAATTTCATCGTCCTTGCAGGCAACAAGCTCAAATTCGCTATGCCTTGCAAAGCCGTGACAGCCCATTTCGTAGGTTTTGCCCCTGTATGTATATTTGCCTTGACAAAGCCTACCACAAATAGGGAACATAATAGGAGAGTGACCAGTCCAGTATTTTTCATCTCCCTGCCAAATGCACTCTGTGCCATCGTCCTTAGAAATAAGCGAGATAAGCTCTGCGCCAAGACTTAAAACCTCAGCTTTTAAAAATTCATTTTCAATAGTGTATTTCATAAAATCCCCCTCAAATAGAATTCTATAACATTATTTTATCACAACTTGAGCCTAAAATCAAGAACAAAAGCAGACGCAAATCGCGCCTGCTTTAAATTTATTCGTCAGCATCTTCCTTAGGAGCCTCAAGAGATAGCACCTCGTCAGCCTTTTTCTCGCTCTCTCCCTCAACCTTGCTCTCGAGCCTTTCAGCCCTTTTTTGAGCTTTTGCAAGCTCCTTTTCTTGCCTTCTTATCTTCTTTTGCTCTCTCTTAAGAGCGAGAAGCGCTTTGTCAACCTTAGGCTTGCTTATAAAGCCGAGCAAAATCATAAAAGCACCAACAAGAAGAATTGTAACAGAAACAACCCAAACAACATGAGTGATTGAAAATAGCTTGTTAGCAATCATAACAGAGCCAAGAGAAACAAGACCTATTGACAAAATAAGTGTCCAAAGTGGGTACTTGTCACCCTCCTCGTGCTTGCAAAGATAAGCCTTTACAATGTAAACGAAGCCTCTTGACCAAAAAGCCATACCAACGATTGTGCCGGGTCCACCTATGCTTGCTGAATCAAAGTATTGTAAAATAGAGCCTATAGCAACCGCAAAGAAAAATCCAGCCTCAAACACGGTCAAAATCTTAATTGCAGTCTTGCTTTCACGAATGATTTGTCTTAGAAGATATCCAATAATGTAGATAAGAATTACGAAGAAGAAAATCAAGCTAAAAAGCCTTGTTCCAAAATCCTTCCACGGAACATCTACATCGGACCAAACAGGAAGCAATGCGCCTCCAAGTAATAATAAAAGCGTACCAATAACAAAGAACATCCAAAAGAATTTCTTGTTTCTTGGAAGATGCGCCTTCTTTTTTATAGCCTCAGTAGCAGGAGCTACTGTTGCATTATCTTTTGCTTGTTTCATAATAATACCCCCCTTAACGCGCCTTGGCATAAGACATTACATTTTTCTTGACCCTTGATAGAAGGTCGAAAAAGGTTGTCATTTCAGCCTCGCTGAAGCCAGTTAGCATAGTGCGCGCAAAAAGCTCAATAGTAGAAGCGCCATCGGCAATTATGTCCTTGGCTTTCTCAGTTGTGCTTAAATAAATAGTTCTTCTGTTACTGCCTCTAAATTCTCCAACAACAAGCCCGCGCTCCTCAAGAGCACGAAGTGAAACGGAAACATGCGACTTTGAAAGGTTTTGCTTCCTTACAATATCGGTTGCCGTTGCTTCATCAGGGTGATAATGAAGATAAAGCAGAACATCAAACTCTCTTGGCTTTAAATTGTACTTTTTGCATACCGAGCTTGTGAATTTCTCATAGGCAATTCTTAAAGCATCAATATGCTCCCATAGTGTCATCATATTTAGTTCACCTCGCGAACAGTTCGTTTTCGAACATTCTAACATATTCGCGAGGCAAAGTCAATATATATAACGAAATTATTTTTTGAATTTAAGAGTTATAAGCTCAAAGCCCTTAATATCAACGCTTACCGCGCCATTGATAACCTCGAGTTCCTCAAGCTCGTTCTCCAAAAGGTCGCAAAGGTAACATTTCTTAGCCTCGAAGCCAGCCTTGACATTTACCCTTGTGCGAATATTTCTTGACTCATAAAGACGAACAACTGTATCAAGCGTATCCTCTGCCTCCTTAACGGTTTCGCAAATAACATTTTCCTTATCAAGCGAAATTGCGCTAAACGAGGTAGGAATTGTGCTTGTAGCACCGCTTGCCTTGATAGCGGTCATAGGATAGTTGAAGTAATATGCTCTCTTAATTGTATCGCACTCAGCAAATGAGCCACTGTGAGGACGAATAGAGTAGCTAAACTCGTGCACACCGTGGTCGGAGCGCTTAGATGGATGAACGCCACATTTTAGAAGCGAGAGCTGAATAACTCCATCGTGAATATCGTGTCCATATTTGCAATTATTTATAAGGCTGACACCATATCCGCCCTCGGAAACATCTGCATACTTGTGGGCACAAACCTCAAACTTAGCGCTGTCCCAGCTTGTGTTCTTGTGAGTTGGACGCTCAATAGTGCCAAATTGAATTTCGTATGTAGCCTTGTCTGCATTGATGTCAACACCAAATGCCGCCTTTAGCATCTGGCTGTTTTGATGCCAATCAAGTCTTGTATCAAAATCAATTTGAAGCTCATCATCATAGAACCAAAGCGTCTGCTCAATAGTAGATGAAAGGAATGGACGAGTAATCTTAATTCCAAGCCTTGCTCCGTCGTCAACGATTTCAACATTGCTAACAGCGGTAATAGCTCTGTACTTTTCTGTTGAATGCTCCTGCCACTCCCAGCAGTCATAGCAGTCAGGGAAGTCCTCATAAACTCTAAGCTCGTTACCGCGCGCACCCTTAGAAAGGAGCTCTCGAGCGTTAACCTTGTCGTAAATAGAGGTGATAATCCAATCCTTATCAAAGCTTACCTTAAGTGCATTAGTCTCAACCCCGTGTGAGGTTACAACGATAGAATTGCTGTCCTTAAAGCTCTTAACACAGGAATAGCCCTTAGGTGCGATACCCGAAACAAGCACACTTCTGCCGTCGATATTAACAAGCCCATTTCCAACAAAGGAGTGAGGATTGAATACAACATATCCCTCGCTTGACGCGATTTGAGATGCAATCTGCTCACGAGTATCGGTAATTTGATCTCTTGCAATTTCCTGAAGCCAAGCGTAGTCCTTGTCGCTTTGGTCATAAACCTCATCAATTGATGAGCCGGGAATAATATCGTGGAATTGATTTGTCAAAATCATCTCCCAGCCACTACGAAGCGACATTTTATCAAATTCCTTGTCAAGCACGCTCTTGCCAATTGTACCAAGAAGCTCTGCATCAAGATACATAAATTCGCTTACGCGATTGTTTTTCTTGTTCTTAGCAACCGAGGTGTAGGTTCCGCGGTGAAATTCAAGATAAAGCTCGCCCTTCCATTTTGGGAGAAGAGGGTTATTCTCAATTTTCTTTTCAAGACGCTTGAGAAAATCTCCGGCAAATTCCATCTTAGCGGTAGGAATACCGGGAATACCCTTTTCCTGACGCCTGTAATACTCAAGATACTCAATTGTAGGTCCGCCACCGCCGTCGCCATAGCCAAAGGAGTCAATTGCCTCGTTTGTGAGCATCTTTTGCTGATATCTATATCTTGTACCCTTTATCATATTTGGAGAGGTACAGCCATTATAGGAGGTTCCGCGCTGGAAGCCCTCGCTGTAGTCTTGAGCACTCAAGAAATATGTATTGATTGCTGTGCCGTCAATTCCGTGCCAAGCAAAGGTGTCATAGGGCACAAGGTTAGTGTCATTCCAGCTGATTTTGGAGGTTACAAACCAATCAACACCTGATTTCTTAAGAATTTGAGGAAGCGCAGCAGAGTAGCCAAATACATCAGGCAACCAGAGAATACGGCTGTCAACACCAAATTCATTTTTGAAGAAGCGCTTGCCGTAAAGCACCTGTCTTACAAGGCTCTCACCAGAGGAAAGGTTGCAGTCTGCCTCAACCCACATCGCACCCTCGCACTCCCAACGACCCTCGCGTACGCGCTGACGAAGCTCCTCAAACTTGTCAGGAGCCTCCTCCTTGAGGTTTTTAAGAAGATGAGGCTGTGAGCTAAAGAATTTATACTCTGGATACTTTTTCATAAGGTCAAGCACAGTGCAGAACGAGCGCTGAACCTTCTCGCGTGTTTGCTTAAGCGTCCAAACCCACGCACAGTCAATATGAGTGTGACCTATACAAATAACCGTCTCGGGCTGAGTTTCGCAATATTTTCCATAAAATTCGCTTGTCATAAACGACTTGGCACGACGAACAGACTCCATAAACTCCTGCGAGCCAATATCGTAAAGCTCAAGCATAGAAACAGCCTCGTCAAGATATTTAAGAATAGTCGCATACTCGTGCGTTCTCTTGTCAAGAAGCTCAATAACCTCAAAGGGAACGCGCAAATCATACCAAAGGCTCTCCACCTCAGTATTTACGCTTCTAAGTGTGAGGAAAAGACGCGAGCGCTCAACTCTTGCACCCGTGTAGGCATAAAGGAAAATATCATTTTTAGCATTCGGGTCAAGCTCAATATACTGGTGGTTTATGTCCATTCCCTGACGAAGCACGCCATCAATATAAATCAAAAATTGAGGATTGTTTGGGTCCCAGCCGTCACAATAATCAGTTCCTATGTGAAGCTGAATAGCCCCACCCCTCATATCCTCTGGAACATTGATTGTGAAATGGAACCACGCGTGCGTGTCCCAGCCCTCGCCCCACCACTGGTCCTTTTCAAAGGGCTTGAAATTGCTAAGAGAGGGTAGCACATTGCCAACCTTGTAATCACAGCTAAAGAATTCGACATTCTCAATTCTTACCTGCTTTGGATATCTTGCACCATCAAGCACCTCAATATATCTTTTTACTTTTTTGAATTTTGCTTCCATAATGAAAACTCCTATAAATAATATATATAAATAAGTGTATCATAAATATTCGTTCAATTCAATACCTAAAAGAAAAAAAGCAAGGTTTACCTTGCTTTAATACTATTTATTTAGCCTTGCGCGAATTACGGTGCTGATTTCTGCGCTTGTAATTAAAATCACAGAAATAATACCACTTATTACAGTGTAGTGGTCCACAACAAGAGGCATAATCGAAAATGCAAACGCAACCCACGACAAAATAGAGAGCGCCATATATAAGGAGCGCTTTTGCTCCTTAATGAAGAATGAAGCAATAACGATAATAGTAATTACGACAGTCAAAACAGCGCAAATAAACGGACTCGAATCCCCGCTTGCCCCTAAAACTACGAGGTCAAAATATGCGTGATACATAGTTGTTCTCAAGCCCTCGCCAAGCGCCCATCTCATTTGAACACCATAGGGAATTGCCTCTAAAAAAATAGCAACGGCAAGAATTATAACATTTAAAATTTTCAATTTTTTCATTCAATCACCGCCCTAATGTAGCCTAATCTAAAACTATAATATCATATATGATAAAAAAAGTCAAGCTTAGTCAATATTTTGTACATAATTATCACAACCGTGAAGAGAATAACAA
>JAFTIV010000016.1 GCA_017456685.1 Clostridia bacterium
GGTTCTAATTTGAATGCTAAGATAAAACGATTGTTTATCGTTTTATCAACGCATTTCTCCACAAAGCAAGGAGTTGAAGGAGCAAGGCGCTCGTGCGACTCGCAACGACTATGCGACTGGTGCGGTGTGGCGCCTCCAAAGCAAAAAGCACCCAAATCGGGTGCTTTTTTTGCTTTGAAGATGCTACTTATAGATTTGACGGAGCTTTTCGCTTGCGAAAATTCGAGGTTCTAATTTGAATGCTAAGATAAAACGATTGTTTATCGTTTTATCAACGCATTTCTCCACAAAGCAAGGAGTTGAAGGAGCAAGGCGCTCGTGCGACGCGCAACGACTATGCGACTGGTGCGGTGTGGCGCCACCAAAGCAAAAAGCACCCAAATCGGGTGCTTTTTTTGCTTTGAAGATGCTACGTATGGATTTTGCCGAGCTTTTCGCTTGCGAAAATTCGACGGCAGAGCAAGGCGCCCGAGGTGTTCTCTGCGCAACCGTCTTGACTTTTCTCTGCTTTTATGATAAAATAAATTCAAGTAAAGCTTCTAAGGAGATAGGTATGAGCTACACAGGGGAGTATGAATTTGAGCTTGACGAGCATCTCGGTGGCTACTCGGCACAGCTTATTGTAAGCTGTGAGGAGCTTGTTTTTCCAAGCGAGCACGAGGGCAAGAGGGTTGTTTCCGTTTGGGCTGACGATTGCGGTGCAAGCAACCGTCTTTTAACGAAAAGCGTACACATCCCCGAGGGTATTTTGCATCTTGAGGGCACGCTTTTTGAGTGCTTTTCAAATCTTGAGGAAATAAGCATTCCCGCAAGCGTTGAATTGATTGAGCCAACTATATTTGCAAGCTGTTCATCGCTCAAGAAAATCACAGTTGACCCCCGAAGCAAGCATTTTAGAGTTATTGGTGGCAACCTTTATTCAAGGGACAGAAAAAGGCTCATTTATGTACCTGGTGGAAGCAGGACAAGCATTTTTGAGGTGCCTGATTTTGTAAGGGTTATAGGACGCGAGGCGTTTGCGTATTCCTTCGTAAAAAGCGTGATTTTACCCGAGGGTGTGGCTGAAATTGAGGAAAATGCGTTCTTTAGCGCTTCCCTGCTTAACGAGATTTCCCTGCCCTATTCGCTTGAGAAAATTGACGATTTTGCCTTTGCGTACTGCAAGTCGCTTGAGCGCATTGTAATTCCCGAAACGGTTGAGAAAATCGGCTACGATTTATTTTTTGAGTGCGATGAGGACTTAAAGGTCCTTTGCGAGGCTGAGGGCAAAATGCCATACTGGGACAGTGGCTGGGCTGAGGGCTTTGAGGTCTTTTGGGGCTATCGCAGATAATTTTGAGATTTTTGGCAAGAAACGACATTTTTGTTGACTATGTGCAAAAAATTGTTATAATTAGATATAAAGCTTTATAAAAAAGGAGATTATTATGGCAAAAACTGTTCAGGAAATTCTTGATTTGATTAAGGAAAAGGGCATTAAAATGGTTGACTTCAAGATGGTTGACATCAATGGTCAATACAGACATGTTTCCATTCTTGCCGAAAACTTTTCCGAGGCTACTATGAAAAATGGTATCGGCTTCGACGCGTCTAACTACGGCTATGCGGTTGTAGAAAAGAGCGATATGGTATTTATACCCGACCTTGATACCGCGGTTATCGACCCGTTCTGCGAAATTCCTACTCTTTCAATGACTGGTAACGCAATGATTATCGACAACCCCACTAACCGTCCACTCCCACAATACCCAAGAAATATCGTTCTTGCGGCTGAGAGGTATATGAGCGAGCTTGGTGTTGCTGACACTATGCTCATTCTCCCCGAGTTCGAGTTCTATCTCTTTGATCAGGTTGGTTGGAATGTAAGTGGCAAATCAATTAGCGTTAATATGGATGCTAAGCAGTCCTATTGGAATAGTGCGACAGAGGGCAAGGGTGTTGTAGTTCCCAAGCAAAAGAACTACCACATTGCAAAGCCATTTGATATTTCATATGAATGCCGTAGCGAAATGTGCCTTCTTATGAAGGAAATGGGAATTGAAATTAACTATCATCACCCAGAGGTTGCCGCATCGGGTCAGTTCGAAATTGAGCCACAGCTTGGTAAGATGTCAACAATGGCTGATGCTACTATGATGATTAAGTATATCATTCACAATACCGCGCTTAAGTATGGCAAGACTGCAACCTTTATGCCAAAGCCTATTTATGGCGAGGCTGGTAGCGGAATGCATGTTCATATGCTTCTTTTGAAGGACGGACAGCCTGTGTTCTCCGACGATAATGGCTATGCACACCTTAGCAAGACCGCACACTATTTTATGGGCGGACTTCTTAAGCACATTGCTTCTCTTTGCGCTCTTACAAATCCATCGACTAACTCATTTAAGCGCCTTGTTCCAGGCTTTGAGGCTCCTGTTACTGTTGGCTATGCAACCTCTAACCGTAGCGCGGTTATTCGTATTCCTGCATACGCAAAGTCGCCTGAGCTTCGTCGCTTTGAGCTTCGCAATCCTGATGCAACCTGTAACCCATACTTCTGCTATGCGGCTATTCTTATGGCAGGTCTTGACGGAATTAAGAACAAGATTGACCCACACGAAAACGGCTGGGGTCCATATGATGTAAACCTTTACCACTTAAGCGATGAGGAAAAGGCTAAGCTTCATCACCTTCCAACCTCTCTTCCCGAGGCTCTTGATGCGCTCGAGGCAGATAACGACTACCTCACCGCAGGCGGAGTATTCCCGAAGGAGCTTATCGCGAGCTTTATCAAATCTAAGCGCGCAGAGTGTAGCGAGCTTTCAAAAATCCCTCACCCCGCAGAGTTTGATAAGTATTACAATCTTTAATAAGCAAATAGCGCTTCTTGAAAAAGAGGCGCTTTTGTATTGAAAAAATGATTGAGTTATGGTAAAATTAGGTTAGAATAAATTTATAAAAATTAAGGAGATAAAATTATGGGATTTTTAAAGGGTAAGACTGCGATTATTACGGGTGCTGGCTATGCCAAGCTTGAAAACGGCAAGTGTGGCTCGATTGGCTATGGAATTGCTACAGCATATGCCAAGGAGGGCGCAAATCTTGTGATTACGGGCAGGAATGTGTCTAAATTGCAGAGGGCGAAGGAGGAGCTTGAGACTCTTTATGGCATCAAGGTGCTCGCTCTTAGCGCCGACATTTCAGCAGGTAGCGACAACGAGGCTATTGCCAAGGGAGTTGTCGATAAGGCTATTGAGGAGTTTGGTAGAATTGATGTGCTTATAAACAACGCACAGGCATCGGCATCTGGTGTTACAATTCAAGACCACACAACCGAGCAATTTGACCTTGCTATGTACTCGGGCTTGTATGCAACCTTTTACTATATGAAGGCGTGCTATCCCCACTTAAAAGCGACACAGGGTGCGATTATTAACTTCGCATCGGGTGCGGGATTGTTTGGAAATTACGGTCAATGCTCATATGCGGCGGCTAAGGAAGGAATACGCGGTCTTTCAAGAGTTGCGGCAACAGAATGGGCAAAAGACGGCATAAATACAAATGTTGTTTGTCCGCTTGCTTGGACCGCTCAGCTTGAGGGCTTTGAAAAGGCTTACCCTGAGGCTTTCAAGGCTAATGTAAAGATGCCACCCGCTGGTCACTTTGGCGACCCAGAGAGCGAGATTGGCAGAGTGTGTGTTCAGCTTGCAAGCCCCGACTTTAAGTATATGAATGGCGAAACCATCACCCTTGAGGGTGGAATGGGACTTAGACCATAATCAATATTGCACAAAAAGGCGCTCTTTGTGGCACCTGCCGTAGAGCAGGTGCCACAGTTATATTCGCCTGCGGCGAGTTCTATTGCTTCGCAGTGGTATTCGGCTATCGCCGAGTGATATTCGCTACGCGAGCTTGGGAGGCGAATATAATATCACTGCGACCATCGGGAGCAATATCACTGTTGCTTGCAACAATATCACGCTGACACGGTCAGCATATCACTTCCAATTTGATACTGCATTTGTGTCTACAAATGCAGTGCTTGTCA
>JAFTIV010000017.1 GCA_017456685.1 Clostridia bacterium
CTGTATTTGGAGTTGCGCTCAGCTATGCACTTCCTAATGTTAAGGCCTTTGCCGTTGGAATGTGTGATGCCAAGCTTGCTCTTAATCCACTCGGTGCGTTCTTGCTTGCTTTTATGTGTGGAATTCTTATGTACACAGCGGTACATATTTATAAGCTTCACAAATCTATTGCGGGCATAATCTTCTGCGTTCCTGTGTTTATTCTTTGCGGATTTGAGCACTCTATTGCCGATATGTTCTATTTCGCAGTTGCAAGAGCATTTTCGTTTAAGTATGTGTTATTTATACTTATTGTTATTTTGGGTAATGCGCTTGGTGGAATGCTTGTTCCATTTGTTAAAAAATTTGTTGAAAAGACAGAGGCAAAATAAGCTAAAGGGCGATGAATCTCATCGCCCTTTTTTCATTTTTACTTAATTGAAAAACAAAAAATCACCGATTTGCATCGGTGATTTTATTGTTAGATATTACATATCTCCGTCGTAAGCTGCCCAAACGTTGTTCCAGCCCTCAACAGTTTCGATAAGCATTGCAGCCTCTTCCTGCATAATTGCAGTGAAGCTACTGTCGCCAAGGGTTCTTTCCTTGATATCGCCACAGAGAGATGCGCCTGAACCACAGGTGATTGCTCCTATGTCGTATGCAATATTTTCAAATACATAGTTGATTGCAATGTCCATATCCTCTTCAGCGGTAGTAATGTCCATTGTAGCCTCAAGAATATCGTAGTAAGCTGCAACGGTGTACTCCTTACCTGTCCAAGAAAGAACGTCAACAAAGTACTCAGACATTGTTCTGTCTTGAGTTACGCGTGGAATACAAATAACTGTGATTTGCTCATTAACTACAGGAACAATGTAATCCTCTTGCTCGTCATTAAGCTTAGGGAATGGAACAATACCCATTGCAAAGTCAAATGAGAGCTCGGTAATCTTTTGAGTTACATCGTTGAAGAACAAGAGTCTGCCCTCGGTAAATGCATCGTGCATATTAGCACCCCAATCACCGCCCCAGCCAGATGTACGAGCCCAGCTTGAAGCCTCAGCCTCTTTCATAAGAGAGATAACTGTCTCAGCCTTTTCGATGTCAAGGTTGAGTGCGAAGCGATACATACCTGTATCTGGGTCAACATCAGCCTCGAAAACGCCGAAGTAGTAGTAGAAACGAGTTACACTCTTTGAACCGAAGCCGTATGTATCCTCGTCACCAGGTGTACCATTACCATCATCTCCACTAACGAGAGTAGAGATTGACTTAAGTGCGTCGTATGTCCAGTTGCCATCCTTAACGTCAGCGTAAAGGTCAGCAGTTGGAGCCTTTTCAGCAAGCATATCCTTGTTGAAAAGCATTGTGTATGATGATTGCTCATCTGCGAAGTCATGTCCGCCAGCTGCGAAAAGTGTGAAGCCACTTACTGTGAATGCCTCATATGCAGCAATATTGTAGTAATCGTGTGTGAAGTCGATGTAATCACTCTCGTGCATATTATATACGCTGGCTGCGAGTGATTGAACCTCATGAACACGAGGAATTGCGATGTCGTAGGTTGTTGATTCCGAAAGCTCAGCAGAAGAAAGGTCTGCACCGATGGTGTGTGTTGCCTGTGCAGGAATCCATTTAACTGTTACGCCATATGTTTCCAAGATGTAAGCCTGACGCTCGTCAAACTTTTGTCCAACGCCTGCACCGAAGGAGCTTGGGTTAAGCTCTACCTGACCCCAAGGAGCATTTGCAGTTGTACCATATCTTGTACAAAGAACGTTGAGTGTCTTGCCTTCCCAGTCACGCATGATGTTAGTCTTTGAGCTAAATCCGTGCGGATTTGGTGGGGTAGGACCGTCGATAGGTGGTCTCGACGATGAGCTGGTTGATTCAGATGGCTCAGATGAGCTCGTTGGTGGGGTTGAGCTTGATGGTGTAGAAGATGATGAAGATGATGGATCTTCTGGATCTTCTTCCTTCTTACAGCTCATAATCAACGAGGAAATCATCAAGAGCACTAAAATAAGTGCGAAAATTCTTTTCAAATTTCTGTACCTCCTAATAAAATTTCCAATTTGCAATATTTCGCCATAGATATTATAGCATAATGTTGTACAAAAAAGCAAGATGTTTTTGCACATTTTTTGCTTTTTTTAATAAAAATGTGTAAAACCTTGAGAAATAGGTTAAATTTTAACTTAATATGCCTTGCCCCAGTAAACAAGCTTGGTTGTTTCCTTGCCACAGCAAATGCATTTGCCCTCCTCTTCCTGCTCACCAAATGGCATACAGCGAGAGGTTACATCAGCAAGCTCCTTGAGCTTAAGCTCGCACTCGAGGTCTCCGCACCAGTGCGCTCTTATGTAGCCTGCCTTTGTTTTTGCTGTGTTTATAAAGCTATCAAGCTCTGTTTCTGTGTAGGTTCTATTTTCTCTGTTTTTAGAAGCCTTTTCGTAAAGTGATTTAGTGATATCTGTAAGAAGTGCTGTGATTTCAGCCTCAAGATTGTCAAGAGATACAATCTTCTTTTCTCTTGTGTCACGACGAACAAGCACGCATTGATTTGCCTCGATATCGCGAGGACCGATTTCAAGACGAACAGGAACACCCTTCATCTCGTATTCGGCATATTTCCAGCCAGGCGAGTTGTCGCTGACATCAATTTTTGCTCTTGCAAATTTCTTTACGCTCTCGTAAACCTCGGTTGCCTTTTCGATTACACCTGGCTTATGCTGAGCGCAAGGGATTACTACAACCTGAATTGGTGCAACTGATGGTGGGAGAACAAGTCCGTTATCGTCACCGTGAGTCATAATGATAGCACCGATAATTCTTGTAGAAACGCCCCAAGAGGTTTGGTGGCAATATTTAAGAGTATTATCCTTGTCGAGATATTGAATATCGAATGCCCTTGCAAAGCCGTCGCCAAAGTTATGTGAGGTACCGCCCTGAAGTGCCTTTCCGTCGTGCATAAGAGCCTCAACTGTATAGGTTGCAAGTGCGCCTGCAAACTTTTCCTTGTCAGTCTTTCTGCCCTTAAGAACTGGAATACCGAGGTCCTTCTCAAAGAAATCAGCGTAAACACCAAGCATTTGAAGTGTTTCCTTCTCTGCCTCCTCAGCGGTTGCGTGCATTGTGTGTCCCTCCTGCCACAAGAACTCACGGCTACGAAGGAATGGACGAGTTGTCTTTTCCCATCTTACAACGCTACACCATTGGTTGTAAAGCTTTGGAAGGTCTCTATAGGATTTGATTATGTTTGCATAATGCTCACAGAAAAGGGTCTCCGATGTTGGACGAACGCAAAGGCGCTCGGTAAGCCTTTCGCTTCCACCGTGTGTTACCCAAGCAACCTCAGGTGCGAAGCCCTCTACATGGTCCTTTTCCTTATTAAGAAGGCTTTCGGGAATGAACATAGGCATATAGATGTTTTCAACGCCTGTAGCCTTGAAGCGTGCGTCCATAAGCCTTTGAATGTTTTCCCAAATTGCATATCCATAGGGACGAATTATCATACAGCCCTTTACGCTTGAATAGTCGATAAGGTCTGCCTTCTTTACAATATCTGTGTACCATTGAGCAAAGTCAACATCCATTGATGTGATTTGCTCAACCATCTTTTTGTCGTTTGCCATTTTTAGTTTAACCTCTTTTGCTTGCTGAATTATTTTTCGTTTGAGGAATTGTCCTCATCATTTTCCTTAGCCGTGCCGTCGTCTGTCTTCTTTTTGTATTTAATTACAATGAAAATTGAAGCCACCGCTATAGCGGCTGCGACGAAGCATAGTGATACACCTATAATGATTGCAACGGTGTTATCCTCTTTTGGCTCTTGTGGAGCTGGTGTGTTATCACCGCTTGGTGTATCGGTTGATGGCTGGTCACCCTCTGGTGGGGTCTGCTCCTGCTCTTTAGCATCAACATAAACGGGAATCTTATCTTGAGTTGGATAGCCGTCAAACATTGAGCATTTTTCGGTGTTTGAATATAGCTCAAGCTCGAGAACATTTGGAATTGTGCTTGAGCTTCTTATAAATTCAACTCTAATATCGTCTGTATTTATTCCCTCTGGAAATTCGTAAATGGTTGCGTATCTTGTTTGAATGCCCTCAATCATTTTATCGGGATTATAGGCATCACCTGTTGCCACAACCTTATATTCCCCGCCTATTTTTGCTACAATATTAAATCTTGTAACACCATAGCCGATTTCATCTGGTTCTGCACAATAAACTACTACCTTATTGATATTATATGCTTGGTCAAGCTTCACTCCACAGCTTACAGGAACTGTAAGGCTACCTGGGAACCAAACGGGAGAGTCTGCAAAATATTTACCATCATTTATATATGAGGGGTCCGAATATGGGAGAATATTTGCGCTTGCATATGCTTGTCCAAGTATTGCAAGGTTACCCTTTGCGCTTGAGCCCATTTGTGAGGCTGTAAAGCGATTATCAAGATAATAGCTTCTCTCACCAACAATATTAGCCTCAAATTCGTAAATTGAGGGTGCACTCGCAAGAGCCTGCTCAAAGACAACTCTTACTTGATTGGTTTTTACAGGGGTAATAGAATATTCGGTCAAATATGTATTTGCTTCTGTGTTATATGAGCCACCATTTGCAACACTTACCCACGCGCCATCAACAAATGCCTCAAGCTTAAACGGATGGTTTACAGGAGTTGCGCCCTGCTTTAGCTCACCAAAATTAAGAGAAAGCTTATCAATGGTATATTCCTTATCAAACACGAGCATAAGATTTTGTCCTGCTTCAAGAGAGCTCGGTGTCCAAGCGGTCGTGGTCTTACCATCTATTGCACGATAGGGATAGCCAAGGCTTTTTGAGCTTGATGCGTATGGGATTGAATTATATGCTGCGTTTTGTGAGAATACTGCGCCCTCTGGAAGGTCGATATCAGGTGTAACGCCGAGCTTACCTACAAGCTCAACCTCGTAGATGAATGGGAATATAAGAACATCTCCGCCTGGGTAGCCCTTACCAAAGTCGCTCACATTAACTCTTACATTATTAGTAGTAATTGGTGTAGGAAGAACAAATTTAAGCTCCGCACCTATATGATAATTAGAGGTGTCCTTCTCCATTGCCTCGGCATAAGAGGAATAAACATAGTCGGTCTTATCTCCGTCGCCGTCAGCATCACCCGTGTCAAGCTTTATGTTTGTCGCTTGAGAATCCTTAAGCACGCAAACATCCTGCCATTCGCCCTCAACGAGCGCTTGAATGGTATATGTAACATCTTGATTATAGAGGGCATGAAGTCCTACGGACATTCTTATCTCGTGAATTTCATAATATTCACGATTAAGAAACTTAATTCCGCAGTATTCGCCCTTAAAGCCCGCCGAGGTATCCTGTCCTGGCAGAATTGTAGGATATTTGGGCTCCCAGCCGTGCCAGTCGCCAGTATAATCAAGTCCGTTATTGATACTGCTTGGTGGTGTCCAGTTACTATTTTTCATAGTTGAGCAGTACGCAAGTCCCTTAAGTGCTACATTTTCGAGCCCGTCGGGATAAACCTTTTCGGTTTCCTCCGCGGAAGCAACTATTCCAAAACAGGAAAATAGCATAAGCACTGCTATAAGAGTAGATAAAATTCTTTTCATATTCGCTCCTTATAGATACGACAATTTAATGTCGCCATTTTCAATTGTGATTGATGCTGCCTCGAGCTGAGCCTTATTCTCAAATATGATAGCATTTGCAAGTCTATCCTCAATCTCTGTTTGAATAAATCTTCTCATATTTCTCGCACCGAATTTACGGCTATACGATTTTTCGGCAACGAAATCACAAACCTCGTCTGTGAAGCTAAAGCTGATTTCCCTTTCCTCAAGCGCAAGCTTAAGATCGTTCATCATAATGCGAGCGATTGCCTTAAAGTCCTGAAGCTCAAGCGAACGGAAGGTTATTATTTCGTCTATTCTATTTATAAATTCAGGGCGCATAAATTGCGAAAGCGCCTTCTCTGTCTTTTCGCTATCAAGCCTATGCTGTTCTCCAGCGAAGCCTGCTGTTGAGGACGAGAGATTTGCCCCTGCATTTGTGGTCATTATAATAACTGTATTTTCAAAGTTTACAACCCTGCCCTGCGAGTCGCTTATTCTGCCCTCATCAAGAATTTGAAGAAGAACATTTAAAACATCGGGGTGAGCCTTTTCAATTTCATCAAGAAGAATAACCGAGTAGGGACGGCGCCTTATCTTCTCTGTAAGCTGACCAGCCTCGTCGTAGCCGACATAGCCTGGAGGCGCACCTATAATTTTTGAAACGGAATGCTTCTCCATAAACTCCGACATATCGAGTCTTATAAGCGCATCAGGAGCGCTAAAGAGCTGATTTGCAAGGGTCTTAACAAGCTCGGTCTTACCAACTCCTGTTGGTCCTGCAAAGACGAAGGAAACTGGGCGACGCTTTGTTGAAACGCCTGCACGGTTTCTGCGAATTGCACGAGAAACGGCTGTTACCGCCTCATCCTGACCGATAATTCTTGATTTTATATTCTTATCAAGCTCAGCAAGCATACCGAACTCATCCGCGGAGATATTGGTTGCGGGAATTCCTGTCCAAATTTCGATAACTGTTGCAATATCGGCAACTGTCATAACTGTATTCTCGCACTCCTTATCAAGCTCCTCCTTTTGAATAAGAAGCTGTGAGCGCTCCGATTTAAGCTCGGCAAGAGCCTTATAGGTATCCTCGGTTGGCGCCTCGCCCGCCTCTGCAAGCTTTGCATTAAGCGCCTCTGTCTTTTCGTCGATTTTTGCAAGGCTTTGAATTACAGAATGTCTTTTATCAATATGAGGGGAATTAAGCACAATGTGCGAGCAAGCCTCATCAATAATATCAATCGCCTTGTCTGGTAAAAATCTATCGGTTATATATCTCTCGCTCATAACAACGATGTTTTTTATTATATCGTCAGGGATTTTAACACCGTGATAAACCTCATAGTAGCCCTTTATTCCCTTGAGCATTTCTATACACTCATCAATTGATGGTTCCTCTACCTTTACAGGCTGGAAGCGTCTTTCAAGGGCTGCGTCCTTTTCGATGAACTTGCGATATTCGCTCATTGTAGTAGCACCGATAATTTGAATTTCACCGCGTGAAAGGGCGGGCTTAAGAATGTTTGCGGCATTCATACTGCCCTCCGAGTTTCCTGTGCCGACGATATTATGAACCTCGTCGATTACAAGAATTATGTTTCCTGCCTCCTTAACCTCGTTAATGAGTGCGTTTATACGGCTCTCAAACTGACCTCTAAACTGAGTTCCAGCAACAAGGGCGGTTAAGTCAACAAGGTAAATTTCGCTATTTTTAAGCTTATAAGGCACCCTTCCGTCAACTATTCGTTGGGCGAGCGCCTCGGCAATTGCGGTTTTTCCAACACCTGGCTCACCTATCAAGCAGGGGTTATTCTTTTGGCGACGGCTAAGAATTTGAATTACTCTTTCAAGCTCTCTTTCTCTACCGATAATTCTATCAAGCTTGCCATTGAGCGCGTCCTGTGTAAGGTTATGACAGAAGGTTGTAAGGTGCTTCCTTTCTGGCTTCTTGCCAGTGGGGTTATCCTTTCCCTTCTTTGCCTTTTTTGCGTCCTTGTCTGCATCTCCGTCAACTGAGAAGCCAGCCCCACGCATTAGCTTTGCAAAATCAATTGTCGGGTATTCTCCGTCCTCGCCCTCTGCGCCATCGACAACATCGGGGAGCATATCGCTCATTCCATCGAAGATTTTTTCCATACCCTCAAGCTCCTCATCGCTAATGCCAAATTGACGCATCATATCATCAACCTGCTTAAAGCCGAGCTCCTTAGCGCAGATGAGGCAAAGCCCCTCCTGCTTTTGTGTATTGTTTTCTATTTTTGTAATAAAGACCGTTGCAGGTCTTTTCTTACATCTTGCGCACATTTTCATTTAAGCATACCTCTATGACATACTTGGAAGCATTGCTAAAGCATCGAATTTAGCAAGTGTACCAAGAATAATTGATTCCTCTATAATGTTTTGTCCAACGATATTAGGGACAATGCCCGATACCATTGAAAGAATTACACCGATTGCAAAGGCGAACGCGATAGCCCAAAAAACGCCTACTGCGAAGCCAAGAATTCTATTCACTACCTTGATAAGAGCAATTCGAGTTACCATATCAAGAAGCATTGTAAGAATTGAAAGCACTATGAGTGCAATGATAAATATCACAACCATAGCAATACCGAGCGAAAGCGCCCAGGTGATTGAGGTGCTGATATTAAGCGAAAGCTCCCCTAAGCCAGCCTCATCAAGCTGTGCAATATTTGCCATACTGTCGCGGAAGCCGTTTTCTGTGTCAAGTCCAAAGAACTTAAGCACCTTTTCATAAACCATAGGACAGCTTTGGTAAAGCGACACAAGGTCAAAGCCAGCATCGGTGCCGGCTGCAGATGCGCTAAGCGAGCCATGAACCCAGTTATTTACAGGAGCAGAAAGCAGGTTGACAAAAAGCTTTGCCACAGGCACTCTAAAGATAAATGCCAAGGCGCCCGCAATTAAGGGCTTAAGAGAGCCAAGAATAGACTTGACAAAGCCAAGACGGGTATGTCTCACTATTATGATACAAGCCACAAGTGCAATTGCAATATCAATGATAAGACTGAACATAGCGCTTTCCTTTCCTCAAAATAAGCTTTACGCATATATTACGCACATGTAATATTACGCAGTTATACATAATAATTATATAATTATTTTTTCTACTTGTCAATAGTATGCTCAAAATAATCCGCTAATAAAACAAAAGATTTTCGCCCAAATGAGCGAAAATCCTTGCTTTTTTTCATTTTATCCGCCGACAACCATGTTCTTGATAATCTGCCAAATGTTATGGGTATTAAAGAAATTCAGGAATATCGAGTCGGTGATTATGTTTGATGCGAAGATATTTGAGTTATAGCCTGCACCCTTATCAATAATCCAAATTATAGCAGTTGCTATCAAAAGAACGATTGCAGCTGAGAATATAGCACCTATTATAGCACCGAGAATTATATTTACAAATCTAATGATTGGAACCTTGCCCGCCTTGTTGAGAAGTGCGCCAAGAATAGCAAGTAAAATCTCAACAACAATAAAAATAACGATTACCGCAATCACGGTTGTGATGAACGAGGAAAGCAATGCGCCGAGGCTCAAGGAAAGCTGATCAACGACCTCAATCGGTGCACTCTCTCCACTATAGAAGTAGCGCTGAATTGTTGCCTCATCAATGCCTGAGCGAAGAAGAAGATTTGCAAACCAAGACGGAATTCCGTCAAAAAGCTCATACAAGCGGTATGCGCTCTCGCCATCGTATGTAGATAAAAATGCGTTGTTTACCCAGCCCGTTGCCATCGATTGAAAGAATTTATCGTTCAAGAGTCCTGCAAGCGGGGCATTGAATATATATGCTAAGAATACTGCAAGAATAGTTCTGGCAAATGCCATAAAGGACCTGATAAAGCCCTTGGCAGCATTCCTAATTATGATTATAAGGCAAACCAGCGCAATTATAATGTCAATTATTAAGCTAATCATTTAATCGCCAGCCTTTCGGTTTAGGGGTTTTTGCGTGTGAAAAGCACCATTTTGTGCTTGTCTTAGTATATTGTATCATCTTTTTCGGCATTTGTCAATAGTGATGTAAAATATTTTTAAAATTATACCTACATTTTTAGTAATAAATTTTCTTTAAGTATAGGCCATCTGGCTTAGCGGTTGCTCCCGCATTTTTTCTATCTCTCAAATTTATAATCCAGCCGACGGTTGATTCGTTTATTTTTCCCTTCTCTATTGCAAGAAGCGTTCCAACCATAATTCTTACCATATTATATAAGAAGCCATCTGCAACAATGTGAAACTCCACAATATTGCCCTTTCTTGTCAGGTAGCTCTTATAAACCGTGCGAGTGGTATCCTCTATTTTAGAGCCCGTTGACATAAAGGCATCAAATTTATGAGTACCGACAAATTGTGAGGCGCCTATTTGCATTTTTTCAAGTGAGGCATCACTAATTTCCTTGCCATATTCCAAAACCCTACCAGCGAGGAACGGGTCCCTGGGGGTGGCAGTTCTAATTTTATAGACATATTCCTTTTTGACAACGCTATACCTTGCATGAAAATCATAATTAACCTGCCTTGCCGATATTACTGCAATATCGTCTGGAAGGCATGAGTTTATAGCAATAGGAATTTTATCAATCGGGACAGTAATCTTGTCGTTCTTGTCTTTTGGCTCTACGGTTGCACAAAAGCCGAGCGCGTGAACACCCTTGTCGGTGCGACTACAGCCAGTTACATTGCATTCAATGCCAAATGCCCTTCTAACGGCGCGATTTAGCATAAGTGCAATTGTAGGCTTGTCTCCCTGTAGCTGATAGCCCGAGTAATTTGTGCCAACATATGAAATTGTAAGAAGTATTTTCATAGAAGCTCCTTGCCACATTAAGCGGACCTTGTGTGTTTAAATCGAATAAATATGTGTATAAATGTTCAAAAGAATTACGCCTGCCATAACTGCACAGCCAAGCAACAGACCAATATAGTCTCTTGCCTTCATTTTTAGCCTTTTCATTCTTGTTCTTCCGCTTCCACCGTGATAGCATCTGCACTCCATTGCGGTTGCAA
>JAFTIV010000018.1 GCA_017456685.1 Clostridia bacterium
GAGATTTCTGCTTTTTTCAAGCATACCACGCATATCCTTAGTAGCCATAGGTGCCCACGAGCCATTTTCAATAAACGCAACGGTACGATTGCTGAAGTTGCGCTCGGTTAGGTGAGTGATAAATTCACGCATAAACGGGAATATCTCGGAGTTGTAGGTTGTTGTCGCCAAAACAAGCTTGCTGTAGCGGAACGCGTCCTCAACCGCCTCGTGCATATCGCATCTTGCAAGGTCGTTTACCACAACCTTAGGACAGCCGTTTTCACGAAGCTTGTCGGCAAGAAGCATAACTGCCTTTTTAGTGTTGCCATAAACTGAGGTGTACGCAATTACAATTCCATCCTCCTCGGGCTGATAGCTCGACCAGGTGTTGTAAAGACCGATATAATAGCCGAGATTTTCCTTAAGTACAGGACCGTGAAGAGGGCAAATGATTTGAATATCAAGCCCCGACGCCTTCTTAAGAAGATTTTGTACCTGAGCACCATATTTACCAACAATACCAATATAGTAACGCCTTGCCTCGCATGCCCAGTCCTCGTCAGCATCAAGCGCGCCAAACTTGCCGAAGCCGTCAGCGGAGAAAAGCACCTTGTCAGTTGAATCATAGGTGACAATAACCTCAGGCCAGTGAACCATAGGTGCGGTAACGAAGGTTAAGGTGTGTGTGCCAAGAGAAAGAGTATCACCCTCGCCAACAACGATTTGTCTGTCAGCAAAATCAGTTCCAAAAAAGCCCTTCATCATCGCAAACGCCTTAGCGGAGGAAACGATTTTTGCATTTGGATATGCTTTTGCGAAATTCGCAATATTCGCCGAGTGGTCTGGCTCCATATGCTGAACGATAAGATAATCCACCTCGCGAGTGCCAATGGTGTTTTGAATGTTGTCAAGCCACTCGTGTGTAAAGAGCGCATCAACCGTGTCAACGATTGCAACCTTGCTATCGAGAATTGCATAGGAATTGTAGCTCATTCCATTGGGAACAACATATTGTCCCTCAAAAAGGTCAATTTTGTGGTCGTTTACGCCAATGTATTTTATGTCCTTTGTTATATTCATGATAATACCTCCTTGATATACATTTTCTTTATCATTATTATAAATTATTTTTCTAAAAAAGTAAATAGTATTCACAAAAAAATTAAAGAGTACAAAAAATGCTTAGGGTGTTGAAAAAGCAGAGGTGCTGTGATACAATAATGTGAGAAATTACACTTAGGCTAAGGAGAAATTATGGTTAGCTTACTTTTAGCAGTTTTATATTTGACCTTTGTAAGCCTTGGATTGCCTGATTCGGTGCTCGGCTCGGCTTGGCCTACCATGTTCGTGGAGCTTGATGTGCCTGTTTCCTTTGCGGGCATTGTGTCGGCAATTGTTGCAGGCGGAACGATTGTATCAAGTCTTATGAGTGACAGAATAACAAAGCGCTTTGGTGCATCTAAAACAACAGCAGTTAGCGTTATGATGACCGCGCTCGCGCTTTTTGGCTTTGCAATTTCATCTCGCTTTTGGATGCTTTGCCTTTTCGCAATCCCGTATGGACTTGGCGCAGGAAGCGTAGATGCTGCACTTAATAATTATGTTTCGCTTCACTTTGAAAGCAAGCATATGAGCTGGCTTCACTGTATGTGGGGAATAGGCTCGGCGATAGGACCTGCAATTATGGGCTTCGCACTTACAAATTCTCTCTCGTGGCATAATGGCTATTTTATAATCTCAATTATACAACTTGTCATCTGTGCGATAATATTTATTTCCTTGCCGATTTGGAAAAAGCCTATGGCAGAGGGTGAGGAGCAGGGCGAAAAAAGAGCCCTTAAATTAAGAGAGGTAATTACAATAAAGGGCGCTAAGGCAGTTATGATAACCTTTTTCTGCTATTGTGCGCTTGAGGCAACGACAATTCTTTGGGCAAGCACCTATCTTAACCTCAACAGAGGCATAGATGCAAACACCTCTGCCCTTTGGGGAAGCCTTTATGTGCTTGGTATAACCATAGGAAGAGCTCTTAGCGGATTTATCTCAATGAAGCTAAACGATATTCAAATGACACGCATGGGAGAGGGAATAATGGTGTGTGGGCTTGTAATGCTCTTTGCTCCTGTCAACATAGTATCGCTTATAGGTATTGTCGTTTTCGGCTTAGGAAGCGCACCTGTTTATCCTTGCATAATCCACTCAACACCAGAGCGCTTTGGCGCTGATAAATCTCAAGCACTCATAGGAGTCCAAATGGCAAGCGCATATACGGGCACCTGCCTTATGCCACCTCTTTTTGGACTTATTGCAGAGCATATAAGCATCTCGCTTTTTCCTGTGTATATAGGCGCTCTTACAATAGCTATGATAGCCCTTTTCGAGGTGCTTATTAAGAAAACCGCAAAATAAAAAAGCAGTTCATTTGAACTGCTTTTTTTGTGCAAGCTTAGTTTGTTTTATAGTGCTTTGAAACAAACGAGTCCTCCATATTTATTTTACCCGTTGTAACAACGGTAGTCTTGCGCTTCGAGGTTGCAATACGCTTTTTAAGCTCCTCGTAAAATAGCTCGTCATCAAAATCAGCAATTGTGATTTCCTTGTCAAGCCAAGAGGAAAGGTGCATTGCATTTGATATTGTAAGACCATTTATACCCTCGTCACCCTTTGCAACAAGCTCTGTGCCGTGCAAAATAGCAGAAGCAAAGGCATTCAAAACACCTGCGTGCTGTGGATTTTCTCCGTCTGTTTCAACAAGAGTGTAGGTCATCTCAGGAGAAGCGAAGGGGTTTTCATTTGTTTTCGAGAATTCCTTCTCGGTAACTACATTTTCCCAAAGCTTAAGCTGTCCGTCCTCTGCAAGAAGCTTACCCTTTTCGAGCAAAATCTCAAAGCGGTTAGTGCCAGGGGCGTCACCCGTCGAGGTTACAAACACACCTGTTGCACCATTTGCATACTCAACATATGCACTAACATCGTCCTCAACCTCAATGTCGTGCCATTTTCCATAGTGAAGCTTTGCGTGGATTTTTGTAGGCATACCACAAATCCATTGCCAAAGGTCAAGGTTGTGTGGGCATTGATTGAGTAAAACGCCACCGCCCTCGCCTGACCAGGTTGCGCGCCAGTCGCCAGAGTTATAATAAGCCTGAGGTCTGTACCAGTCGGTAATAATAAGATTTGTTCTCTTTATTTCGCCAAGCGCGCCACTTTTTACAATCTCGCGCATTTTTCTGTAAATGCAGTTCGTTCTTTGGTTCATCATAATTCCAAATACAACGCCTGCATCTTTTGATACCTCGTTCATTTCCTTTACCTGCTTAGTGTAAACTCCCGCAGGCTTTTCGATGAGGGTGTGAAGCCCCTTTTTCATCGACATAATGGCATATTTTGGGTGGTCATAGTGAGGAACGCAAACAAGAACAGAGTCGATAAGACCGCTGTCCATCATAGCCTCAGCATCCTCAAATACCGCTACATTTGGAACAAGCTCCTTAGCCTCAGCGAGCTTTTCTGGCTTTAGGTCGCAAATCGCACAAAGCTCAACCTCCTCACATTTACCATTTACAATGTTGTTTGTGTGAACTGTGCCTATGTTTCCATAGCCGATAATTCCTAATTTTATCTTGCTCATTTAATAATACCTCTCAAATACTCATAGCTTTCCTTAAGACACTCAAATGGGTCCTCTCCATATGTGTGGTCCTGCTCAACAAGAGCATACTCACAGCCTGCGTCCTCTAAGTGCTTCAAAATCTTGGGGAAGTTAAGGCTTCCTCTGCCAACGGGCGCCATTCTTTGCTCGCCATTTACCATAAGAAAATCCTTTAAATGCACACACTTGAGCCTGCCTGCGAGCATATCAATAACATCGCAAACATCAGCCCCGCCGTGCTGAACCCAATAGGTATCAAGAGTAAATTGAAGCTCGCTTGGCTCAAAGCCCTCGACGATTTTTTCAAGAATCCATTTTCCATCAGCGGTCTTTTGGAATTCCATATCGTGATTGTGATAGAAGAGCTGAGCGCCATTTTCCTTGAGAATTTGTGCGCTTGGCTTATATTCGTTAATAAAAGTCCTTGTGCTTTCCTCTGTAACAATACCGTTTGGCATACAGCCAAGACCTATATATTTACAGCCGAACATTGCGTGTCTTTTGGCAACCTCGTCAGGGTGATTTTTAATCTCGTCAGCACCATAGTGTGTAAGAACACATTTAAGACCGTTTTTCTTAAGCTCTGCATCAAGCCATTCGGGAGAGTATTCACAAACACCCGAGATTTGAACGAACCTGTAGCCGATATCAGCTACCTTTTTTAAGGACAAGGCAAAATCCTCAAGATTTGAGCAATGGTCCCTTAATGTGTAAAATTGAGCTCCTATTTCCATAATCCACCTCTTATAAGTATCTCCTTAAGTGCATTAGCGCCTGCGTCAAATGCCTCATCGTTTGTTTTGTATGTCGGGATTTTAGCCACACTCTCGCCGTTTTCAAGCTCGGCAAGACCATGGAATTCCATAAGGTGAGGCTCAAGCGTTAGCACCTCGCCACCCATTTTTGCATATTCGTTTACAAGATATTCTACATTTCCAATGCCATATCCCGCGCGTACAACTCGCTTGTCTGCAAGTGCGTCCTTAATGTGCATATAATCAACATAAGGAGAAAGAGCACTCCAAGCCTCTTTTGTGTCAACATCGCATTGAACGAAGTTAGCTGGGTCAAAAACCGCCTTTATGTCAGGCAAAGCCTTGTGAATTTTTACACAATTTTCAATGTTATAGCCAAAAATGCCCTTTTCGTTTTCGTGGCAGAGCACAAGCCCCCTTGGTGTCGCCTTGCAAAATTCCTCAAGACCATCAAGAGCCTTAGCCTCACTTTCGCAATAAAAGCTAAATAGCCTAATTCTGCTTGCGCCAAGCGCCTGCGCACTCTCGCAAACGCGCTTGAAGCTATCAAGGATTTTATTAAAATCGCCATCAAGCGAATCCTTGCCACAGGGAGAGCCAATTGACCATACCTTAATGCCATTTTTGTTAAGCTCAGTTGCAATTTTAGAAATCTTAGAGGGAGAAATGTCCTTTATGTTTTCGCCATCTACGCCTCTTATTTCAAGAAGCTCAATATCGTTTCTCTTAAGCGCGTCAATTTGACCCTGCAAATCAACGCTTGCCTCGTCGGCAAAAGCACTAAGTCTCATATTATACCCCCGAATAAGCGCTGAAGCCACCGTCAACAGGAACTACAATTCCTGTAACGAAGCTTGAAGCATCATTGTCACATAGCCACATAAGAGTTCCAAGGAGCTCCTCGGGCTTGCCGAAGCGACCCATAGGTGTAGCTCTTAAAATCTTTTCGGTTCTTGCAGTGGGCTTTCCGTCTTGGAACAAAAGCGCCTCGTTTTGCTTCGTTACAAAAAATCCTGGAGCAATCGCATTTACGCGTATTTTCGCACTCGCAAAATGAACCGCGAGCCACATTGTAAAGTTCGATACAGCACTCTTTGCCGAGCTGTAGGCAGGGATTTTTGTAAGAGGTCTAAATGCGTTCATTGAGGACACATTTATAATTACTCCGTCATTATCTATCATATCGGTGGAGAATACCTGTGTCGGTAAAAGCGTACCCATAAGGTTGAGGTCAAACACGAAGCCGAAATCGTCCTTGTCAAGGTTAAAGAAGGTCTTTATGTCCTCGCGCGTCTCCTCGCCCGCCTCGTAGTACTCGTGGGCAATTGTGCATCTTGGGTTGTTTCCGCCTGCACCATTTATTAAAATGTTGCATTTTCCGTGCGCCTTAAGAACCTCACCATGAACTGCCTCGAGCGAAGCCTTATTAAGCACATCGCACGCGTAAGCATAAGCCTTACCGCCATCCTCGCAAATTTCCTTAGCCACCGCATCAACTGCATCCTTGCATATGTCAAGCAAAATAACACACGCACCATTTTTAGCAAGCTCCCTTGCAAAGGCGGAGCACAAAACGCCACCTGCACCGGTTATTACCGCAAGCTTATTTTCAAGTTTCATTTTAGTATCTCCTTAAATTTCTTCATATACATTTTCCAGTCCTCTCTTGAAAGAAAGTGACTTCCGTTTCTTATATAATAGCTAATATCGCCACTCAAAAACGCACATTTTTTAGCCTTGTATCCATCAGCAACAAAGCCGATTTTGTCATATAATTTCCACACAGGGTCGGCAAGAGTGCAGGATTTGTATGCACCATTGTTGTCAGCCCAGTAATCCTCCTTAGCACAGCCGATAACTACATTTCTCGGCGCAACCAAGGAAAGAAGCATGTGCTGGTCAAACGGCAACGCGTTCTCGTTGTCAACATATTTTCCAAAGCTTTTCTTGAACCAAAATGGGAAGGTGCCAACAATGTCCCGTATCGTTTCCTCGCCCGCTTCCTTTTCTCTTGAGGGGGATGCGCCACAGCAACCGCTATTGTTTACACACGCAAGAGTAAAGCGACTATCAAGGGCGGAGGTCAAAAGTGCAGTTTTGCCAAGTCTGGAGTGACCTGTAACCGCAAGCGTGTCTGTAATGCTATTCTTAATTAGATAATCGGCCATTTTTCTTAGCATATAAGACCAAACCGCAATCTTTCCATACTCAACACCGCCACCGTCAGCAAAAGCGCAAAGACCATTTTCAAAGTCACCATCGTCCGTTGTTACATCTTGATAATAAACCTTGAAAATTCCAAAGCCACCATCAATTATCTCCTCAACAGGCAAGTATTTGCTTGGTGTTTCCTGAGAAAAATCAATATACACAAACACAGGCGGATTTTTTGATTTCTTTGGCAAAATAAGCTCGCTTCTTACGGTGTGAGCCTTGCCGTTTTTCTCAAAGTCAAAATAGACAATTGTCCATTCTGCCTTGGATGCGAAATTTATTCCACATTCCTCTGTGCGCACCCTCGGCTCGTCAAGCTCCTTAAAGATGCCGTACTCTGTGTCTAAAATTAAAGCTGTAAGCTCATTTTTGTAGCTCTCCCACGCATCAATCGAGGTTAAACTGTTTTTGTAAAAATCAGGTATCATAGTCTTTTTTCAACTCACTCGAAAAGTCCAGCGATATAGGTAGCACCAAGAGCTCTGTCGTAAAGACCATAGCCGTATCTGCCTACCTCGCCCCAAATCATTCTTCCGTGGTCAGGACGAACATAGCCGTCAAAGCCATTCTCTAAAAGAGCCTTGACAATCCCAAACATATCAATAGAGCCACACTCCGTTGGGTGTCCTACCTCGTGGAACTCGCGCTCGCCTGTTATAAGAATGTTTCTTAGATGCAGGAAGTGAACTCGCTTAGCAAACTCGCCAGCCATTTTTACAAGGTCATTATCAACCGAAGCACCAAGAGAGCCTGTGCAAAGGGTGATGCCGTTTTCCTCAAGAGGAACAATGCTTAAAAAGCGCCTGATGCTATCAGCATCGGTTATAATTCTTGGCAGTCCAAAAATATCCCACGGTGGGTCGTCGGGGTGGATAGCCATATTAACGCCAGCCTCGTGCGCTACAGGAATAACTTTTTCAAGGAAGGTGGTAAGATTAGCCCAAAGCCCCTCCTTGCCGATTTTCTTGTATTTTTCAATTAGCTGAGCAAGCTCGCCCTTGGTGTAGCTCTCGTCCCAGCCGGGCAGAGAAAGCTCACTTGTGAGTGGGTTCATAGAAAGAACAGTCAGCTCATTATAGGCAAGAGAATTTGAGCCGTCAGCATTTTGATGCTCAAGCTCGCTCCTTAGCCAGTCAAATACAGGCATAAAGTTGTAGCAAACGCACTTAACCCCAGCCCGTCCAAGACGGCGAATATTCTCGCAATAATTTTCGATAAGCTCGCCTGCGCGCTCACCGCCGTATTTTATCTCCTCGGGAACGGGAACACTCTCGACAACCTCAAACTCAAGACCGTTTTGCTCAGCCTTGCTCTTGAGCGCTAAAATGCTCTCATTAGACCAAACCTCGCCGGGCGCAACATCGTAAATTGCCGAAACGATACCACTCATTTTTGGTATCTGGCGAATTTTTTCAAGTGTGACGGGGTCGTTGTCCCCGTACCAACGAAATGTAAGCTTCATAAAAACTCCTTAAAATTATAATGCTTTATTATAGTATAATATAAAAGCTTTTACAATACAATTGCTTTTTTTATCAAAATATATTGTATTTCTTGTCATAATGAGTTAAAATAGAGGTAGAACTCGAAAAGGAGAAATGTAATGAGTGTTTTAAAGGAGCTTTCGTGCGAGGGCTTTAGACTTTCACATTCGTTTGATAAAGCGCCAAGAGAGCGCGACTTTGAGCCTCATATTCACGATGATTATGAGCTTTTTTGCCTCGTAAAGGGAAGCGTTGACTATATGGTAGAGGGTAAGCTTTACAGGCTTCATTCGGGCGCTGTAATGCTTATGCGCTCAAGCGAAACACATAACCTTATCGTAAACAAAAGCACGGAGTATGAAAGGTATGTATTGAACTTTAAGCCAAGCTTTGTTTTGGAAAATGGCTTTTCAAGAGAAATTCTTGCCCCTTATCGCGAAAGAGGGCTCGGGGAGAGAAATATGTATCTGCCCGAGGAGCTTGAGGGTGTTTCGCCAATTTCGTATCTTGAAAGGGCATTTGCACAGGGGGAGTATCTTGATGCAAGGACAGTAGCCCTTAGCACCTTGTCAACATTGCTTTGCGAGATAAATGTTGCATTTAAAAGCAAAAGCGAGCCACAGGGTAGCCAAAATCAAGCAGAGCAGGAGCTAATTGCCTATGTGAATGAAAACCTCACCACCGAGCTTACAATAGACGATATAGCAAGGCATTTTCATATGAGCGCATCTCAGGTGTCGCGTATTTTCAAAAGAGCAACGCTCACCTCGGTGCATAACTATATAATCACAAAAAGGCTAATTCTGTTTAATAAAAAAATAGCCAAGGGAGTGGGCGTAATTGAGGCTTGCCACGAGTGTGGCTTCCGCGATTATTCTGCCTTTTATCGCCTCTATAAGAAGCGCTACGGCAAATCTCCCGCGAAAAAATAAAATGAGCACAGGTCGCACCCTGTGCTCATTTTTGCTATTCAAGAATGTTAGATGTGATAAAATCAATTCCCCAAGACGCAAGCCTTTCGCCGTCGTCAGCTTCGTTTACTGTCCAGCAGTTCACCTTGAGACCTAAACTGTGCAGAGCCTCGATTTGCTCTTTTGTAAGCTCGTTACACCACACATCGGCATCAATTCTGTCGCGCCCAAGCCTTTCAAGCTCCTCGGGAGTTACCTTCCAAAATAGATATTGTACGGACTGTGTCGGTAAAAGCTCTCTAATTTTCAAAAGATTGTCATAATTAAACGAAATAAAGGTTACATTTTCTATATATTCAAAGTCCCTAATTATTTCAATAATGTGCTCGATTTCCTTAAGAGTAAAATTTGATTTCAGCTCAAGTATTGCGTGCTTCTCGTATTTTTTGCATATGCTTATGTAGCTTTCAAGACAGGCGAGGCGTAAATCAATCCTACCCTTAGTGCCATCCTTGTCAAAAAGAACAATGTCCTGTA
>JAFTIV010000019.1 GCA_017456685.1 Clostridia bacterium
TCTGTTCCGCAATCATGCCTTGAATGGCGTTTTAGAGAGTATAAAAAACGACAGAGCTCCTATGCCTATCCCTGTTGACGGCTTTAAGGATATGCTTGATTGTAATATTTATTTCTTTGATAATCAGGTGAGCATTGGCGCTATGTATATTGTTCTTATATGCTCTGTTGCACTTCTTGTTGGTGCTTATGTCCTTATCAACGCACTAAAGAAGGAAAAATAAAAATTAAAAAGCGGTCGAGCGACCGCTTTTTCTGTTCCATTATGTTCAAGTCCCGTTTCTTATTTAGACCAGCAAAAAAGACGGTCGTAAAGACCGTCTTTTTTGCTGGTGCGAGAAACGGGACTTGAACCCGTACGATAAAATCACACGCCCCTCAAACGTGCGCGTCTACCAGTTCCGCCACTCTCGCATATGTATGCAGGCTTTCTTACCTTGCCAACATATTATACTAAAACTATTCGCTCTTGTCAAGACCTTTTTCGAAAAAAGTTTAAATTTTTTTGAAAGGCGCAAAAAGCTGTAATTTTGATGATGCTTTGCGTCTCAAAGCAGTGTTTGGAAAAGCTACGGCGGTGATTTCTCACCGCCGTTTCTTATCTTATTATACGGAAAGAGCAATTGCGAGTGCAGTTGCAATTGTTCCGCCGACAAGCATAAGCGCTACGATTATTAGACAGATAAGTCTTGTAGCATTCATCTTAATCTTGCTTTTCTTTTTATTGTTCATTTTTCTTCTTACCTTTCTTCTTACTTGTATCATCTATTTTAATTTGCTGTGCTGTTATGTCCTTATCGCTTAGCAAAACTCCTACTGCGGGAATTTTTATCTTGCGATAACGAGATAGAGCGTCTGGGAAGCGCTCGCTATAATCCTGAAGCACCTCGGTAATTACTTGGTTTTTCTTTAGGTTCATAGCAAATACTGTGGTTCCCTGTGAGCTCCTTGTTGACTTTATTGGGATAAGCGAGGGTCTTATGAGTATTGCCTTGCTATCCGAATTAAGAAGCATTATATAATCGTCGCTTTCTTCGTATATTATGCCAACGATTGGTGATGCATCCGAATAAGCCTTCTTGAGCTTCTTTCTTGAGCCCTGTGTTGCATATTGGCTCATAGGAACTCTTACAGCCTTTCCGTTCTCGAAGAAGAAGATAATGTTCTGCTCCTCCTTGTATTCGGGATTTGCCCTCATAAATACTGGCTTTTCATCCTCGTCAAATTTAAGCTGACTTGCAACGAAAACACCAAGGTCCGACGCCTTTGATTGCTCAAAATCCGAAACCTTTGCAAAGTAAACCTGAGCCTTATTTGTAAAGAATATTACCTCGTCCTTATTTCTTACCTCTGCCTCGGCAACAAGAGCATCTCCGTCCTTAAATCTATGCTCCGAGTTTCCTCTTAGTGATTGTTGTGTAATCTTCTTGAAATAGCCCTCCTTAGTGAGGAATATTGTACAAGCATAATCCTCAATGAGGTCCTCCTTCTTGAATGCAACGATATCGCTCGCCATAACGACCTCCGTCCTTCTTGGCTTGCCATATTTCTTTTTAATATCGTTGAGCTGTTTTATGATGTAGGACTTCATCTTGAGCTCGTCCTCAAGAAGCGCCTTAAGGTCGTTTATGTCTGCCTCGAGGTTCTTAATGTCCTCGATGCGGTTCATAATGTACTCTCTATTAAGGTGACGAAGCTTGATGTCTGCGATATACTCTGCCTGATCCTTATCTATTGAGAAGCCTGCCATAAGGTTAGGCACTACATCATCGTCCTTTTCGGTTTCCTTGACAATCTTAATTGCCTTATCAATGTCAAGCAAAATCTTGCTAAGACCCTTTAAAAGGTGGAGTCTATCCATCTTCTTTGTAAGGTCAAAGGTAAACTCGCGCCTTAGACAGCCTGTACGGAATTTTATCCATTCAACAAGAATTTCATAAATGCCCATTTGTCTTGGCACGCAATTTATAAGCACATTAAAGTTGCACGCAAAGCTATCCTCAAGAGGAGTAAATCTATAGAGCTTTTGCATAAGTGCGTGTGGGTCTGTGCCCTTTTTAAGGTCGATTGTGAGCTTAAGACCATCAATATCGGTCTCGTCACGAGAGTCGTTGATTTCCTTGAGCTTTCCTGCCTTCATAAGGTCAGCAAGCTCCTTTATTATTGCTTCAACTGTTGTGGTATAGGGAATTTCAGTAATCTCTATACAGTTGTTTTTTGCATCGTAATTATATTTAGCTCTTAGCTTGATTGAGCCCTTACCCGTTTCGTAAACCTTTCTTATTTGGTCAGGCTCATAAACAACATAGCCACCGCCTGGGAAGTCTGGTGCCTTTATGATTTCCATAAGCTTGTCAATATCTGTGCGTGAGCTTTTAAGAATAGCTATTGTAGCATCACAGATTTCAACAAGGTTGAACGAGCATATTGATGATGCAAGTCCAACGGCAATTCCAAGGTTTGGTGAAACAAGCACATTTGGGAAGGTTGTTGGCAAAAGCCTTGGCTCCTTGAGTGTGCTATCATAGTTATCGACCATATCAACCGCGTTTTTATCAATTCCCGAGAAAATCTCTGCGCAAAAGCTATCAAGCTTTGCCTCGGTATATCTCGATGCGGCTGCAGGGTCACGGTTGAATTGCTTACCA
>JAFTIV010000020.1 GCA_017456685.1 Clostridia bacterium
AGTATTTCAATTTTGAGTTCTGGTGTATATTTGTTAAATTTTTGTCCTTTTTTAGCCATAATTAAAAACCTCCTATGGTCTTATTATACCATAAGAGGTTTCCCTTTTTTATTTTTTGTGAACTAAATGGGGTTCACTTCATGTCCGCCCTTTAACATTTTTTGTGAGTCTGCATTTAATATATTGAGGTGATATTATGAGACTTAGCGAAATGTTTAAAAGATGCCTTGAAATTCCGTATAACCATATTGAAAATTCCGCAGACTACGCGCTTGAACGCATAGGAGATACGCTATACATATATCTCGAATGCTCAAATGGCGAGATAGACTGGCTTAATAACTTCGACTTTCCTGCCAAGCCCTACGATAGAATGGAGAATGGATATAGATGGCTTGCCCATCGAGGATTTATGCGCGTTTTTAAATCTATAGAAAAGGAAATAGCGCACTCTGTGGCTGATAAAAGCCTTGACGAGATTATAACCGTCGGCTATTCTCACGGTGCAGGGCTCGCAACCCTGTGTCACGAATATGTGTGGTATAACCGCCCAGATATTCGAAAAACGATACAGGGCTACGCCTTTGCCTCACCGCGAGTAATTTGGAGCGCGGGGCTTCGTAGTGTTATGAAGCGCTGGGACAGGTTTTTGGTAATTCGAAATATCAACGATATTGTGACACACCTGCCCCCAAAAATTCTTGGCTATACCCATGTAGGGCATCTTCTTGAAATCGGCGCACGAGGCAAATATTCAATAACCGATGCCCACCGCCCCGAAAATATCCTTAATGAGCTTTTAATTTATGAGCAAGGTTAGTAGCAGTAATTTTAAAAAAATGACGATTATCAAAAACGCTCTGCTTTGCGCAGAGCGTTTTTAATTTTCAATTGTGATTTTTGCCCCGTCACAGCTAAGGCGTATTGTGCCATGCCTTGTTTGGAATACCTCAATTCCGTATTCGTCAAGCAACGCAAGCGTGTCGGGCGACGCAGGATTTTTGCCCGAGCAGGTAATCGCACCATATTGACACCTTACCATATCTAAAAACTCACGATAATTTTCAAGATAATTCCCGTGATAGGGTAGCTTTACAAAATCATAAGCGCCAATCTCAGCCTCGATTAGCTCGCTAAGTCGAAGCTCCATCGCATCACCGCAAAAGAGAAACCGCCTTCCTCCACAGGTGAGCGAAACCACAAGCGAGGAATTGTTGCTTTGCTTTGATGCGTATTTTTGCTTTCTTGGAGCGTCAATTTCTATTTCGCACCCATCAAGCTTAAAGGAATACGCCCCGTTTAAAATAATAGGCTCAATTCCCGTTTCCTCTAGCGTCGCATGGTAGAGCACATATTCCTCGGTAAGAGGCGCATAAGCGCCCTCAATGACGGTCTTAATCCCGTAGTGCGAGATAATCTCACTAGCCCCACCTATGTGGTCCTTGTCGGGATGAGTTAATATAAGCGTGTCAATCTTGTCCCACTCACGCTCTCTCATAAACGAGTGAATGTCAGCCAGATTTTCTGTCTCACCTGTGTCTATCATTAAAATCTTAGACCCTGTGTTTATAATTATGCAATCAGCCTTGCCGATTTTTAAAATGCTTACCTCGCAAAAGGGCGGAATTTCCTCACTCTGTTGCTGGCTCTCGCTCTCGTTATTACACGAAAACAAAAAACCACAAAAAAGTGCCATAAATAAAAGCATAATCAAAGCCAAAAACCTTTTCAAAGCCACACCCCCTTGCGTTTCTAATATTCCCTTAATTAGATTATATCACAATCTCATTAAAATATCAATAAAAATTAATGGCCAAAGTCCTCAAAGCCTAATCAAACAAAAAATGCTCTGCGAAATTCGCAGAGCATTTTTCTTGTTATTAATTATTACGAGCTTTAGCGAGTAACAAGGTTCTGACACGCAAAAATACTATTTGATTTTTGCATATTGCGTAGCAACCTGTTTGCTAAAACAGCGTGTCAGGTTCTTACTTGCAAGCCTCTTCGATAGCAACAGCAACTGCAACAGTCATACCAACCATTGGGTTGTTACCTGCGCTGATTAAATCGACAATAATTGGCTGAAAGCAATTGACAGGTTAAATAAAATATACTATAATAAATTCGATATTTATAGGTTTGTCCTAGGAGAAATTAAATGAAAAAAATCGTATTGAGTCAAGCACATTTGGATAAAAGGAAGCAAAGAAAGCGTTTCGTTTTAAGAGACGATATTTTTTGCACTATATTGCAACAGAAGATGTGCGTGAAGGATTATTTTGATTTTAGTTTTTCATTTCCCGATGAAGTGGATAAGGTAATCATTGACGGTATGTACTCGGGTGATTGGTATTCTGTGTACGAAAGTGAAATTTTACCGCTTCGCCAAAATCCTATGTTGGCGCGTTTTCGTGATGCGGGGATAGACATTTTTGATGAATGGATAAAGCATGTTCACAAAAGGAAAAAAGAGTGTTGGTTGACATATAGAATTTCAGAGGTGGATGTGGATGAGGATATAAATCCTTTGCCAGTAAAGGAAGAACACCCCGAATGGTTTATTCCTGCATTTGGATTTACAATGAACAATATGTCTGTGCCGGAAATTCGTGAGCATAAATTAAAGGTAGCCTTAGAAGTGATGAGAAAATACGCCTTTGATGGGTTGGATATTGATTTTGAAAGGCACACTCCCTTCTTGCCTGTTGGCAAGCAATGGGAAATGCGAGAATGCGTAACGGAATTTATAAGAGAATTACGCACGGAGCTCTTAAAAATTGGGGAAGAGCAGGACAGGGTAATAATGCTATCTGCGCGAGTTCCCGATTGCTTGGACGGATGTCATCAAGATGGCTTAGATGTAGAAGAGTGGATAAAAGAAGATTTGGTTGACTGTCTAACCCTTGGTTCTCGTTCATTTGATGTTAAGGTGGAAGAGTTTAGGAAACTTTCAAAAGAAGTGCAGCTCTATGCGTGTTACGAGCCTTACCACACGGTTGACGGGTACTTTGCTCCGTCGCTTGAAACACTACGCGGAATTTGGTATTCCCATTTGCAGCGTGGTGCAGATGCGGTAGAATATTTCAACTGGTCGGGACAAGGAAAAAAGGAAATGGTAGCGCATTATGTGCATCTTTATGGTATGGACCCTAAAAAGGAAGATTACGCACAGCTTGGTAGCGAGGATTTTACCGGTATAAATGACAAGAATTTTTTGAAAAAGCAAAATAAAACTTATGTCATTGACAGAAAGGGTGGATATCCTTGGGGTATCGGCTACGGCAATTTAAATGCAGATAGACAGCTTCCTTGCGTAATAGAAAACGACGGACAAGTACGGCTATATGTGGCAGAAAACATAAAGAATGCAAAAAAAGCAACATTAAAATTGTTG
>JAFTIV010000021.1 GCA_017456685.1 Clostridia bacterium
TGGCAAGCCTACAAGACCAACATCTGCAAGCATCTTAAGCTCGAGCGAAAGCTACCATTCCTGACCCTTAGTTCCACTTTTTGCAAACATAGGAATTTGCCTTGTTGGAGTAGCGAAGTGCTTGTTTCCCCAGCCACCTCTGCCACCCTTGGCGCAAATCCAATCCTCACAGCCCGACATATCCTTGAGTATTTTTCCACTTGCCTCATCTCGTATAATCGTGCCCTCAGGGACCTTAATTATAATGTCCTCGCCATTTTTTCCGTGGAACTTAGCACCACCACCATCGGAGCCGTTTTCAGCCACGAATTTTCTTTTGTATCTAAAGGCAAGAAGAGTGTTAGTGCCCTTGTCAATGGTGAAAATAACATTACCACCGTGACCGCCATCTCCGCCGTCAGGACCACCCTTGGCAACATACTTTTCGCGTCTAAACGAAACACAGCCGTTGCCACCATTTCCTGCCTTTACATAAATTTTTACCTTATCAATAAACATTTTATCACCAGCCTTAGTCTAAAACTGTAGTCGTAATCAATTTGAATTCAAGCTCGTTAGAGTAAATTACAGAAAAGCTCTCGTCTGGGAGCCTTACACCATCTACAAAAAGCATTCCGTCAACCTCATAGGCATCAGCTCTTAGGGTTATATAGCTTTTATTCGCTACGGGTGAGGCGCTTATGCTTGTAATCTTGAAAACATCTATCTCTTTTGCTTTGCCAAGCACGCTTTTTTGATATTGCAGATAGTCCCCCTCACTATACGCAGAGGCAAATGAGCTGTCAACCTCAAAAATATATGACACCTCGTGCTTTGGTGCGAAAAGCTCTTGAATATCATTACCAAGAATGCTATATATAAGCACAAATATTCCTAAGCAGAGCAGAAGAATAATAACTGCATCAATCACATTGAAGCGAAATCCCTTTTTATCCATAAATTATCACCTCAATCATCGTCAATAACAGGGTCAATTTCGTTGCTCTTAATGCTGTCAAAAGCACTTCTTGGCTCCCGCTTTTGCTTTTTACGGTTAGGGGAGTGTACATATTTTCTTGTTGGAATATAATCCTGAGCCGCATCCTTGTCAAGCTCAAGGTCAATGCTCGCGGTTAGATAATCACCAGAGTGGTTGATCTCAAGTGCATCGTAAACCTCGCTATCAATCTTTATATAAGCATAGGAAAGCGCAAGACATATTGCAACAAGAGCAACAATTGTTGGCTCTGCAAAGCAATTCGAATAGAAGCCTGCCCAGAATATTCCAAATACACCAACAAAGCCCGCGATCGCATTTATTCTGCGGAAGCGGTTAGCTGTTCTTGCGCAATACGAAAGAACAAGCCTAAGCATTACAATAATAGTAGAAACAAGCAAAATTAAGCCAATAATTCCTGTGCCAAGCGCAAACTGCAAATAAAGGCTTCCCGCATTCGAAATAGCAGGAGATGTGCCTATAATTTCATCAAAGGCAATAGCAAACGAGGTCTCTCCAAGACCTATTCCAAACGGACGCTTGATAATCATAGCAATAGCAGAGGAGAAGGAATAAAGGCGATAATCGTGCGCACCCTCTGCAGTGTCAAACAAGGCAAAAAGCTTGTCAAGAAGCTCGTTTGGAAGAGCATAGTTCAAAATAAGCACCGCTCCTACACAAAATGCAATAAAATAGAACGAGTTTCTGTTGAATATCAATAGCATAAATATAATCATTGCCGTCGCACCAATCAAGCCTATTCTTGAGAAGGTTAGAATGAGTGCTACAACATTTACAAGACCACAAATTACACCCATGGTCCTAATTCTTGCGCTATTTCCTGAGAAAATAAATAGAAGCAGAAATGAAAGACTTGCAACAATGTAAAGCGCAAACGAGTCGGGGTCTGTAAAGGTCGAGGTTGCACGCTCGTGTACAGTGGCAAATGCTCGCATCTTGTCCCAAGCTATATCAAATCTGCCAAGCACATATTGCGCAATTCCAATAACGGAGGCAATAGTTGATGAAATGCAGAACGATACAATACAGCGTCTGTACCACTCCTTAGAGCGAACAAGATTAGACAAAACAAAGAATGCTGATAAAAGTGAGAGAGAAAGAAGCATTCTCATAGCAGATGAATATAGGTCGTATGAAACAAATCCACCATAAACAACCACAACAGATATAATAAGCATCCATAAATCTGCAAATTCAAATTTAAAGGTGCGTCTTCCTACAACGCATTTGATTAGATAACAGCCTGCAACAGAAAGTCCAAGCCCTGCCATAATATTGACACTCGTAAAAGGCAAGGAAAGAATCATAAGCACAATGCCAACCTCGGGGGTTATTAGCACATGATATGCAAGAATAATAAGACTTACAATAATCAAGGCCCAAAGAAGACCGGGGAAGTATGCAATAACACTAAATATCATTCCGCAAAGAAGCGCAATGCTTGGTGAGGAATGAATCTTATCATCAGCGGTGTATCTGTATATCTCGTCACTCATTCCCAAAAATCCAAACAATAGGGAATTGAAAAGCCTGTTTTCAAATAGTAGGCTTGCTATTGAACGCCTTGAAAAAAGCATAGGTAGAGATAATACACCAATCACAATTCCTGTAATAAGCGATGCAAGCGACCAGCTAAGAATAGGGACATAATCCTGAACAAAGAACAGCACTCCGCTGGCAATGGCCATAGTGAGCAAAATTATTCCATAATCGCGCACAGCCACAGTCAAAAGAAAATGATGTAGCTTAGGAACAACATTTACAATAGGATTTTTTTCTATGGCGCGTGCAATAGTTCTCTTTGTTCTTTTTTGAGAATTTCCTCTGCGCTTGATTGCTTTTAGCCTTTTTTTGAAGCGCTCGTTAGTTGCATCGTATGAGGTGAAGAAGCGACCGAAAATACCGCCCTTCAAGCCTGAAACCACCCAACCGCTAAAGCGAGAGAGTGCAGAGGCACTTGTATGATGCTTTTGTTGCTTGTTTTCCAAAATTATAACTCCATTAAGTAAATTTAACTAATTTTTCTTTTTCTTTTTAGGCTTTTCGGGGTGAGCCTCAATGTAAGCTTTGTAAAGGTCAGGCCTGCGCTCCTTAGTAAGCTCAAGCGAGCGCTCAAGTCGCCAAGCCTCGATGTTTGCGTGATGCCCAGATAAAAGCACCTCAGGCACCTCCTTACCACGAAAAACGGCGGGGCGTGTGTATTGTGGGTATTCAAGAAGCCCAGAGGCAATGCTCTCATCCTCGTAGCAGACCTCGTCAGCTAATACCCCATCAATAAGACGCGATACAGCATCTACAACTATGCAGGCTGGAAGCTCGCCACCTGTGAGCACAAAATCGCCAATCGAAAGCTCCTCATCGACTATCTCATCAATCACCCTTTGGTCAATTCCCTCGTAGTGACCACACAAAATAGTAAGACAATCGTATTCTGCAAGCTCCTTTGCAACAGAGTGGTTAAAAACTCGTCCCCTTGGCGACATATAAATCACCTTGGTCTTAACCTCACCCTGCATCTTGCGTACTGCCTCGAAGCAATCGCAAATGGGCTGAGTAGCCATAAGCATACCCTTGCCACCGCCATACGGTGTGTCGTCAACCTTTCTGTGCTTGTTAGCTGTGTAATCCCTTATGTCATGAGCGTAAACGGAAATAATACCGCCCTTTTGAGCTCTCCCGATTATGCTTTCCCCAAGAACTGCATTGATTTGCTCGGGAAATAGGGTTAAAATATCAAATCTCATTCAATCATACCCTCAATAGGCGTTATAGAAATTCCTGCCTCGAGAGAAATCTCCTTTACAAATTCCTTTATCGCTGGAACATAGGACATTTTACCATTTTCACCCTCGACAACATAAATGTCCTGCGCCCCACTATTTATAACATCCTTTAGCATACCATATTTTATACCTGTGTTGGCATCGTAAACGGTAAGACCGATAAGGTCAGCAATAAAGAAATCTCCGTCCTCGCGAGGAATGTCATCTCTGTGGGCGAAAAGTGTTTTCTTTCTCATAGCCCCTGCCATATCAGCATCTGTAATGCCCTCAAGATATATAAGAGCAACACCCTTATAGGGTGAGCATTTCAAAACCTTGATAGGGGAGAATACCCCTTTGCTTTTTTCAATATATACCCTTTTAAGCGAGGCGAATGCCTCATATGAATCACAAGCATGCTTTACAATGAGTGCTCCCTTAAGTCCGTGAATTGCAGTTACAAAGCCACACTCTAAATATTCCTTCATAATCTATCTCCTAAAGCAAGAATAATAGAACATAAAATTCCATCGTATATTTTACCATAATATAAAAGAAATATCAAGTATATAAAAAATAAAAAAGTAAAAAATATAAAAATTTAATAAAAAACTCTTGACAAGCTCGTGGCGTTGTGCTAAAATGCTTATACCTCAAGCGGAGAGGTTCTTTTTTTGCGCGAAAAAGCAAAGGAACTGAAAGGGCTTGAAATCTCTCTGTGTCGAGGGAGGTACAAATGCGTTAAGGCGCATAAGGAAAAGAGGATTTGTCCTCAAATAAAATTGGGAGGTGCCGAAAAAATGAGAGTCAAAATCACATTGGCGTGCAGCGAATGCAAACAGCGTAATTACGACACAAAGAAGAACAAGAAGAATAATGCGGAAAGACTTGAAATGAACAAGTACTGTCGCTTCTGTCGTAAGCACACCTTGCACAAGGAAACTAAGTAAGGAGGAAGTTATGGCTGTAAAGGAAAAGCAAGAAAAGAAGCCGAATATCTTCAAGAGAATCGGTCAAAAATTTAAGAACCTTAAAAGCGAGTTCAAAAAGATTACTTGGGCTTCACCAAAGTCCGTATTTAAGAGCTTTTTGATAGTAGTAGTGTATGTAGCGCTTATCGCACTTGCAATTGGAATTGCAGACCTTGTACTTACTTGGTTGTTCGAATTTATGGCTTCTACAATTCCTGCCTTTGGCGTGAAATAAAGAGGTGCATAATGAGCGATTTTAATGAGCTTACTGCCGGTCAAAAATGGTATGTAGTTCATACCTACACCGGACACGAAAATAAGGTTAAGAATACGATTGAAAGAATCGTAGAGTCAAAGGGACTTCAGGATTTCATTTTCGATGTGAAAATCCCAACAATGCAGGTAGTTACAACTGATGCAAAGGGTAACGAAAAGATTGTTGATGAGAAGATTTATCCAAGCTATGTTTTCGTAAAAATGATATTGAATGATGACACTTGGCATACAATTCGATACATTACAGGCGTAACAGGCTTCGTAGGTCCTGGCTCAAAGCCCGTTCCACTTTCTGATGAAGAAGCCCTTGCAATCAGCGGAGAGGAAAAGGCTAAGGTTGACTTGTTCAACATAGGAGATGAGGTTGATATTATCGATGGTATCCTTGTTGGTCACAGCGGTAGAATCAGCGAAATCTCGGAGGAAACGGGAGAGGTTATAGTTATGGTTTCTTCTATCGGTAGAGAAATGCCCGTAAGCCTCGATGCAAAATGCATCAAGAAAAAGTAATTTTAAGCACGCGGATGCTTTGAAATCCGCAAATAAGTGGGAGAGAGTAAATATTGAGACTCTCGTGTAAACCACATAGGAGGAATAATTAAA
>JAFTIV010000022.1 GCA_017456685.1 Clostridia bacterium
ATGGCACAAATCATTGCATCTGCCTATTTCGTTCAGTAATTCTTCGTCATAATTGGCGTTGTATAGATAACCCGCCGCGGCTTTTTCTTTTTCAGTCATTTGTTACCTCGTCAAATTCTTATTTATCGATGAGATTATTATATCACACAACATTACATATTTCAATTGATTTTTTCCATAATCAGCACACCCAAAATTCCCTGTTTTTATGGAAAATCAATCCCTCCGTCACGACAAGTCGTGCCACCTCCCTTACTCTAAAGGAGGCAAGCAAAAAAGGGGATGAGTTTTTCATCCCCTGTGTATTCAAAGTCCTTGTATGTCGCATAAGGCGCTTGGCTAGCTCCGCGCTTTTATTATTTAGCTTTATTGTTGCTTTCTATTGTAAGTTTGATTTTTCAATGATATAATAGCCTTATGGAAACAAAAAATATAACGGAGCATTTAAAGATATGTATACTGTTGATTCACTTGGAGTAATGATAGATTTATCTCGAAACGGAGTAATGACTCTTGACTCCTTGAAAAAATTTTTAACAACTATTAAAAAATTTGGCTACAACACTGTTTTTCTATATATGGAGGATACCTTTGAAATAAAGGATGAGCCGTACTTTGGATATATGCGTTCAAGATACTCTTGCGATGAAATGCGTGAAATAGACATGTTCTGCTCATCAATAGGAATAGAGGCAATCCCTTGTATTCAAACCTTGGCTCACTTAAAAACCTTCTTTAAATGGAAGCAGGTGCCTGTTGATTGCGATGATATTTTGCTCGTCGACGAGGAAAGAACCTACGAGCTTATTGATAATATGTTCAAATCGCTCTCTGCGTGCTTCAAATCAAGACGAATACACATAGGAATGGATGAGGCTCATTTATTAGGTAAGGGAAATTATTATATAAAGCACGGACACAGCTCGTCCGATGAAATAATAAAAAGGCATCTTGAAAATGTGTGTCAAATAGCAAGGGCTTACAATTATGAGCTACTTATATGGTCGGATATGCTTTTTCGCTCTTGGAATAAGGGAGAATATTATTTAAAAGAAGAAAAGGCTGTTCCAAGGCAGGTGATTGAATGCTTGCCAAAAAATGTGTCGCCTGTTTACTGGGATTATTACAGCGGAAGCAAGCAAGAATATGATGCTATGATAAAAATGCACAATCAGCTTTCGAATAATTCTTGGTTTGCTGGTGGTGCTTGGAGCTGGGCAGGCTTCGCTCCAATGAATACCTTCTCGGCAAGAATTATGAAGGAGGCAATGGAGGCGTGCAGGGCAAACAATATAAAAAATATTTTTATGACTATGTGGGGAGACGACGGAATGGAGTGCTCGCAATTTTCACTGCTCCCTGCTCTATTGTGCATTGCCGAATATGCAAATGGTAATTTTGACGAGGATAAAATAAAGGCGAAATTCAAAAAAATTGTCGGTGTTGAATTTGATTTGTTTATAAAGCTTGATTTGCCTAATTTGTTAGAGGCAAATTCTCCAAGATACTGGGAAAACCCAGCAAAGTATATGCTGTATTCTGATTTGTTCTGTGGCTTTCTTGACTACACCGTTGCAGAGGGAACGGGCGAGCTTTTTGGAAGGTATTCAAGGGAGCTTTTGAATGCGTCAAAATCCACAAGAGCCTACGGATATATATTCAAAACCTTGTCAAGCCTGTGTGGTGTTCTTGAAATAAAATATGAGCTCGGTGTAAAAACACGAAGCTTGTATAAGAGCAAGGACAAAAACGGACTTAAAGCACTTGCAGACTGTGAATATACAGAGCTTGAAAAAAGAATTGCGCATCTGCACAAATGCTTTGAAGGACAATGGTACATTGATAATAAGCCAAGTGGCTTTGAGGTCCACGATGCGCGTCTTGGCGGACTTTTGCAAAGAGTAAAATCTTGTAAAAAAAGACTTTTAGCTTACGCATACGGAAGGCTCGACAAAATCGACGAGCTCGAAACGGATATTTTGCCTCTGGGCTTTTCCAATACGCCGAAGGGACAGCCGATTAGCTATAATAGCTATGCCAATACATTTAGCTCAAATGTGTTTTAGCCTTAAAGAATAACACATATAAGAGCTTCAACCAAGGCTTCATAACCACAAATTCCATATTTTGTGGAAAGCCAATCCCTCCGTCACGACAAGTCGTGCCACCTCCCTTACTCTAAAGGAGGCAAACAAAAAAGGGCAGATTTTTCTGCCCTTTTTCATTCTGCATTCCGCTTTTATATGCCCGTCGAGCTTCTCGACCATTTCAACCGCTTCTCCGTGTCTTGCCTCGTCGCGTGCCATTTTCTATAATAGCTCGCATTTTTTATTGTTTCAAATACTTTTGTGAAAGAAGCTCTATTCTTTGCTTGTCAGAATCCGTCAACGCAAAGGAGTACTTTTCTATATACGCCTTAAATTTCTCCTTATCTATCGGCTTTGGGGAAGCGCCAACACGGCGCTCAAAATTGGCAAAGAAAATGTTGTTAACCCTCTTTCTTGGCAAGCCAAGTCCCTTAAGGATTTTATCATCGAAGCTTTTAACCTCTTTGCTTGTGCCTATGTAGGTTGTTACAACATTGAATAGCCAATTTGCGTATTTTTCGTCACACATATAAGCACGGTCTGTGCCGAAAATAAGCCTGTCGGAGTATTTATTAAAGAATTCCTTGTAGTAATCATGCTTTTTTCCAAACTCAACATACATCTCACCTCCAGGAGTTAAATCCACACACAGGTTGGGGTAAAGAGTGAAAAGCTTTTCTAAAATCTCTGGCTCCTTACTACAAAAGAAAAAGTGAGCAAGGGTTAGGTTGAGCCTTGGATAGCTTTCAAGAATTTTTATAGTTTGTGCCTGTATTTCTTCATAAGAGGCAAATGAGCCGTCTGTATATGTCCAACCTTGTTTAACCGCCCAGTCCGGTGCTCTTTTCAAGTCCCAGAATTCGTCAGGGTCGTTGACGTGCATTAAAAGGTGAGTGCCGTCCTTTTCCATTTGCTCGTACAGCTTGTTAAGGGCAGGGTGGTTAAGGCTTTTGCCTATTCTTTTATGCTCTGTTGGCTTTCCCTCCAGCATTTTAATTCCATCAAAGCCTATTTCCATAAGCTCGCGATACTGTGTAAGGGCATCCATATCCTTTGGCATATTATCTATAGGAACCTTTATATACTCAATGCCACCGTGCAAATAAGTGTTGGGGTTTGCTATTTTGAAAAATCCCAGCATAATATTGTTGCACACGTTAGACTGACAAAGTGGAATTGAACAAATATTAAGGGCGTGAATGCCATACTCCTTTACATAGCTGTCAAAGCAGGAAACGAAGTCCTCCTCCCCCCATTTTGATATGTGTAAGTGGCTGTCTATAATTTTTCTATCCTTTTGCATGATGCCTCTCCTTTGCAAATTCATATTTATCAATTGAATTTTACCACACAATAGAAGGGTTTTCAAGATATTAGTAATTTTACATAATCACAAATTCCATATTTTTATGGAAAAAGTGCGACAAAAAAGAAAAATCTGTTTCTTCGTATTACAAAACAAAAAGCGAGATGGTCCCCCACCTCGCAAATTAACTCGGTATTTCAACCGAGGCTCAAAAATGAGCAGTCCTTAATGGACTAATATCATTATACACATCTTGCTGTATTTTGTCAACCCCAAAATAAAAGGGCAGAAAATTCTGCCCTTTATATAAAGCTATATTCTTGAGTGTCAATATATTAGTTTTTGAAATATCTGTTGAGCACGCCTTCAAATGCCTTGCCCCGCCTCCTTTGTGCAAAGGGAGGTGTCGCGTAAGCGACGGAGGGATTGTTTATTACTTCTTAAAATAACGATTTAACAAACCTTCGAAAGCCTTGCCGTGTCTTGCCTCGTCGCGGTCAGCCTTAGCAAGATGTTAGAAGCTCTCGGTTAGCCCCGTGTATTGCACTGCTTGGCTTTGTTTAGCTTTTCTACTGTGATTTTATAATAGCTCTGCACTTGCATAAATTAAGAAATTCCATTAATTTTTCCATGTTTAGGAGGTAAAAATGACAAAATCAGAACCAAAAGGAACAACACTTACAACCAAGAAAAGCATTGAGTGTAAGAAAATAATTTTAAAACACTCAAAAGACTTTGGTGAAACACTTACAGATATTGATGTTATTAAACTTTGTGGCTGTTCAAGACAGAGCTATTATAAATATAAAGCAGAAATAAAAAGAACTTGATTTCATTAATTTTGTTTTTTAATCTTTCACAAATTTTGATAAAAAATGCAAAAACACAAAAATATTCGTCACATTTTATCATTATGTTGATAAAGTTTTGCCATAAACTTTTCAAAATCTATTGTTTTTTGAAAAAATGTATGATATTATATTTACACGAGGAGGTGTAATTTATGGCACTTGCAAATCCAGAAAATATTTTAAACTTACTTTTTTCTTATAACCCTTGGTGGCAAACCGGAACTATTCAAAAAGAATTCAATAAGCCTATGAAAAGATTCGCTTATTATGACGCAATGGAAAAGTTGAATCATAGCATAAGAAGATCTGTTATTCTTTGTGGAGCTAGAAGAACAGGAAAAACAACTATTATGTATCAAGCAATTCACAGCTTGCTTGAACAAAATGTTCTTCCAAAGAAAATATTATTTATTTCTTTTGACCATCCACTATTAAAACTCTGCAATATAGAAACGGTTCTTGAGGTTTATCGTTCAAACATTTCGGGTGACGAGGATATATATTGCTTCTTTGACGAAATACAGTATGCGGAAGATTGGAACAACTGGTTGAAAATTCTTTATGACACTAAACCAAATATGAAAATTATGGCTACTGGATCGGCTAGTCCTGTTCTAACGGACAAAGCTTCTGAAAGCGGTTTAGGTCGCTGGACCATTATTCACGTTCCAACATTATCTTTCTTCGAGTACTGTCAACTCTTAAATATAGAGGTGCCTGATCTTCCAACCGATTTGAAGCCTACACAAATGTATTTAAAATCCTTGCCAGAGCAAACAGAAATATTTAATAAGCTTTCTATGTTACAGGCACACTTTATTAGATACTTGCAAGTTGGAGGATTTCCTGAACTTGCTTTAAGCTCGGATGACTTGTATGCTCAAAGAATTTTAAGAGAAGATATTGTAGATAAGGCTTTAAAAAGAGACTTGCCTGCTATCTATGGAATTCGAAATATTAACGATATCGAAAAGATATTTTTGTATTTATGTTATACATCGTCTAACATTATCAATTTAAATACTTTAGCACAAGAATTAGAAGGAGTTAGCCGAAATACAATTGAAAAGTATATAGGCTTTTTAGAAAGTGCAAATTTGGTTTATATCAGCCCTATTGTTAATGTTGGTATCAAAAAAAGACTTAATGCTCAAAATAAAATGTATATTGCAGATGCTGCTGTTCGAAATGCTGTGCTAATGAAGGATGATATTACAAATGATCCGGAAGAGCTTGGAATCATTGCAGAAACAGCTGTATATAAGCATATCAAGGCGTTCTATTACGGAAACGCAACTACTGTCGGTTATCACCGTGGAGATAAGAAGGACAAAGAAATTGACATTGTTGTAGTATCAGAAAAATTTTCTCCTATTATGATAGAAGTAAAGTACAGAGAACAGGCAAAAATTTCGGAATCCGATGCCATTGTAGAGCTTGCAAGTGAAGAATATCCGAACCTTGTGATAACCAAAAGAGCAAATGACTTTGGCGAATGCAAATACGGAGAAAAGAAAATATACAGATTACCTGCGCCTGCATTCCTGTATATGTTAGGCTTTGTAGAATACCAAAATCTAAAGAAAAAGAAAATTTAAGCAAAGAGCGAGTGCCGAAAAAATCAGCACTCGCTTTGTGTTTTTTGTTTTTGAACCTTTTCATATATTGCTTTAAATCTTTTATACTTGTTGTGCAAAACACAATCTCCTATGATACAATTATAACTCATTTTGCAAACTGACTCAATTTCTCAATAACTGAAATAAAACAAGGGTCTTGACGGATGCAATCATATCTGTTGTGTTGAAGTCTTTCGAGCAAATAATGACATTCCGTGTGTTCTCTTAATTCGTGAAAATCCTTGTTTGGTTCGGGA
>JAFTIV010000023.1 GCA_017456685.1 Clostridia bacterium
CATTTGCAATAACAGTTCATAAAAGTCAAGGCAGTGAATATCCTATCGTTATCATTCCTATGACTAAAAGCGCTCCTATGCTTCTTACACGAAATTTGATTTATACTGCTATTACAAGGGCATCTAATATGGTTATTTTGCTTGGTAGTAAAGAAACCTTTGAATATATGGTTAAAAACGACAGGCAAATTTTAAGGCATACTGGCTTGTGTCAGCTATTGAGGTCCAACGATGAAAATTAGTCAAATTTTGAAGCGTGCCTTTATCGTTCGCAAATGCATTCTTTGTGGCGAGGTTATCGATTATGACCGTAAAGCTCCATTTTGTGATGAGTGTACATCCTTGTGGCTTGCCAACCTTGATTTGATGTGCATAAAATGCGGATTTGATTGCGATTATTGCACCTGCTTGCCTGACAAGGTAAGGGAAATAAATCATTCTATAGCGAGCTTTGGTGTTTTTTACTCTCCCGAGCTTATGACTCCTGTAAATAGGGTTGTTTATAAGCTTAAGCGCAATTATAATTTTGAGGTTATTAGGTTTTGTGCTGAGGTGATGAAAAGAAAGGCTATTAAGCTTTGCGCAAAGCTTTCTATAAACTATAGGAGCTTTATTGTTACATTTCCGCCAAGAAGAAGGGACGCGGTTTTGGAGTATGGCTATGACCACGCAAAGCTTTTGGCAAAGGAATTTGCAATTAAGATGGGGCTTGAGCTAAGAGAATGCTTTAAAAATGTTGGTAAAAAGGAGCAAAAGGGCTTGTCAAGAAGCGATAGGCTTTTTAATGCGATAAATTCCTTCAAGGTAAAAGATGGCATAGATGTTAAAGGCGAAAGTGTATTTTTGGTTGATGATGTAATGACGAGTGGAGCAACACTTAATGCTTGTGCCAAGATGCTTATTTTTGAGGGAGCCAAGCAGGTAATACCGATTACCTTTGCCAAGGATACAAAAACTAATACAAGTAATTTAATTGATTAAAGGAGATACAAAAATGTTAAAAGGAATTCCAAGTATTATTTCACCAGAGCTTTTGAAGGTTCTTTGCGAGATGGGACATAGCGATAGAATAGTTATTGCTGATGGTAATTTTCCCGCAGAATCTATGGGCAAAAACGCAAAGGTTATAAGATGTGACGGTCACGGTGTGCCTGAAATCTTAGATGCAATTTTGCAGCTTTTCCCTCTTGATACTTATGTTGAGAAGCCAGTTCTTCTTATGGAGGTCATGAAGGGCGATAATGCAAAAACTCCTATTTGGGATGAGTATAAAAAAATAATTACAAAATACGATTCTCGAGGAGCGAAGACTGTTGGAACTATTGAAAGATTTAAATTTTACGATGAGGCAAAGGAAGCATATGCAATTATTGCCACAAGCGAAAAGGCAATCTATGCTAATGTGATGCTACAAAAGGGAGTAATTTGATTTAATCAAATTCAGTAAAAATATTGACAAATTTTATTTAAGGTGTTATTATTCTTTACGAGGGAGTAGCCAGCACGATAATATCGTGTTTACATTGCCGTCAATACGATTATAAAATCCGGTTTTGTAATTAAGTGGCAAGACTTAAGCCCATTTTGGGTATAAGTCTTGCCATTTTTTTGAGCCGAAAACATGAAAAAGATTTTTTATTGTAGAAAATTCGTGGGTGTAAAAATAGGGAAGACTATTTATTGCCCGCTTTGTATATATTTTAACATGATTTTGAATGTTTTAAAGAAAAGGAGAAAAAATGGGAATTCTTTTAGGAATTTTTACCTTGCTCACGGGTGTCGGTGTATTTATTGCCGGTATGAATATGATGGGTGAGGGACTTGAGAAAAGCGCAGGCGGTGGACTTAAGAGGCTTTTGGCTAAAATAAGTAATAATCGCTTTGCGGGCGTTGGAATTGGCGCTACTGTAACCGGAATAATTCAAAGCTCATCTGCTACGAGCGTAATGGTAATTGGTCTTGTTAATGCGGGAGTAATGACCTTGTTCCAAGCAACATCTATTATTATGGGTGCCAACATTGGTACAACTGTAACAGGTCTTATAGTTGCGTTATCAGGTACGGAAAGTAGTGGAATAGGATTTTCCGAAATAGCAATGCTATTTGCATTTATTGGAATAATGATGACCTTCTTCAAAAACGAAAAGGTTAAAAGAGTAGGCGGAATTCTTGGCGGACTTGGACTTGTCTTTGTTGGCCTTGATATAATGGGCGGTTCGCTTAAGGGCAATCCAGAGCTTAACGGATTTTTCACAGGTCTTTTTGAAAAAATTCATTTTCCACTATTGCTTATCATTCTTGGTGCGTTATTCACTGCGCTTATTCAATCATCATCTGCTGCCACTGGTATAGTAATTACAATGGCTGGAGCAGGCGTTATTCCTGTTGACCTTGCCCTTTATATAGTTCTTGGCTCTAACATTGGAACTTGCGTTACCGCTCTTATTGCTTGTATTGGAGCGAGTGCTAACTCTAAGAGAACTGCTTTTGTTCACTTTACCTTCAATACACTTGGTACAATTATCTTTGCGGCATTTTTATGGCCAACGGGAGCATGGTTTTCAAATTTGCTATCAACACTTTTTGGAGCAGAAAACTACGAGCTCCAAATCGCTATGTTCCATGTAATATTTAATGTTACAACAACGCTTGTTTTGGTTCCTTTTATAAAGCAACTTGTTGATTTGGCTACCTTTGTCATAAAGGACAAGAAAAGTGATACAGAAAATCGTCATCTTAAATTTGTTGATGAAAGACTTCTTAAAACACCCGCAATTGCTGTTATGCAGGTAAAAAAAGAGGTTGAATATATGGCTTCCTTGGCAAAGGAAAACTTGGAAAGAGCATTTGATGAAATGCAAAACAAGGACGGAAAGCACAAGGCTGAGCTATATGAGGTGGAGGGAACCATCAACTTTACAAATAATGCGATGACAAAATATCTTATTCAGCTCTCACCGTTGCTTGATTCTGGTGACGAGCAAATGGTAGGCTCATATTTCCACGTTCTTAATGACCTTGAAAGAATAGGCGACCATGCTGAAAACTTCTTTGAAATTGCCTCTCAAATGGGCGAGGAGAAGCTTTCATTCTCGGAAATGGCATTCGGTGAAATAATGGATATGTATCGCAAGGTAAACAGAATGTTTGAAATTGCAATTGATGCATTTGATAATGTTTCAGCGGAGCATCTAAAGGAGCTCACGGCTCTTGAAAACGAGGTTGATGCTCTTAAGAAGAAGCTTTCCTCTCAACACTTTACACGACTTGCGACAGGCGCGTGCAAGGTGGAGCAGAGTGCATACTTTTTCTCAACAGTTGCAGGACTCGAAAGAGTTGCGGACCACCTTATAAATATAGGATACAGTATTTTAACTCCAACTGGAGACCAAAAATACGCAAAAATATAAGCATAAACAAAAATGCCTTGTGCAAGTTTGCACAAGGCATTTGTTTTTGTTATTTACCATTAACAACAGCTTCTGTATCTCTTGCAATCATAAGCTCTTCGTTTGTAGGAAGAACATATACCTTAACCTTTGATTTAGGGGTTGAAAGCTCTACAATGTTTGGCTGTCTTAGAGTCTTTGAATTAAGCTCATAGTCAATATCAATTCCATAGAATTCCATATCGCGACAAACTCTTTCACGAAGCTCAGGGTTGTTTTCGCCCATACCAGCGGTGAATACAATTGCATCAAGTCCATTCATAATAGCGGAATATGAGCCGATGTATTTCTTAACCTGGAAAGCGAGAATATCAGCTGCGAGCTGGGCGTGCTTTGTAACGATTGCCTTTTCCTCATCTGTCTTGGGGCAGGTGTCAAGGCTCTCGTTGTAGTTTCCAAGAATAGCAGCCTCAATGTCACGGCTGTCGGATGAATATGCGCTTACACCAATAAATCCGCATTTTTTGTTCATAAAATCAGTGATTTCATCAACACCGATTCCATATTTTTTCATAATATATGGAACGATAGCAGGGTCTATAGAACCGCATCTTGTGCCCATTTCAACGCCATCAAGAGGAGTAAAACCCATAGATGTATCAACAACCTTTCCGTCTCTTACAGCGGAAATTGATGAGCCGTTACCAATATGGCAGGTAACAATCTTAGAATCCTTCTTGTTGCCGAGAATTTTAATCATTTCGTTAGCAACAAAGCGGTGAGATGTTCCGTGCGCACCGTATCTTCTAATGTGGTCCTCTTCAACCATTTTGATGGGAAGAGCATATGTATAAGCCTTAGGCTCCATTGTTTGATGGAAAGCGGTGTCAAAAACTGCAACCTGTGGGGTGTTAGGCATAGCCTTGGTGCAACCCTTGATGCCCATAATGTGAGCAGGGTTATGAAGCGGAGCGAATTCGCTACATTTTTCAATTATATCTAAAACCTCATCTGTAACAAGACAACTTTGAGAAATGTATGGTCCACCATGAACTATTCTGTGACCAACAGCCTCGATTTCGTCCATACTTGAAATGCATCCATAGTCTGTATCGGTAAGCATTTTTACAACGATTTCTGTAGCGACAGAGTGGTCTGGCATAGGGATTTCCTTCTTTACCTTTGTTCCGTCTGCCTTTTTGTGGTCAATTAAGCTTCCAGCCATACCAATTCTTTCACAAATACCCTTTCCAAGGACTTCTCCTGTGGCGGTATCCATCAATTGATACTTAAGTGAAGAGCTTCCAGCATTTACAACAAGTACTTTCATATTTGTTCCTCCAAAAAAATGTTTCTTGACAAATTTAAAATTATCGTTTATATTATATATCAAAGGGGCAATAAATTCAAGGTTAAATTGCTAAATTTTATGAAATTTTACATTATTTTTGAAAGGAGGCTTTAAAATGGGAAAAATAGTTGCTGTTATTTGTGAATATAATCCATTTCACAATGGACATAAATACCAAATTGATAAAATTAGGGAAAAAATTCCTGATGCAACGATTGTATGCATTATGTCGGGTAATGCTACGCAACGTGGTGAGTTTGCACTTTTAGATAAATATACAAGAGCAAAGGTGGCGGTTTTAAATGGAGCAAATGTAGTTTTAGAAATGCCTTTTCCTTTTTCTGCCTCTAATGCTGAAATTTTTGCCTTTGCGGGTGTTGAAATTGCAAGCAAAATAGGTGCCGATTATTTGTGCTTTGGAATTGAATCAAAATAAATAGCCAAGCTTGAAAAAATAGTAGATTTTATTTGCACTGACGAGTTTGAGATAGAGCTTAAGTCAAAGCTTTAAAAAAAGAAGAATTA
>JAFTIV010000024.1 GCA_017456685.1 Clostridia bacterium
ATTAGCAGGAATTATTACACTGTCTGTGGCAGTGGTTCTAATGTATCTACTAACAGTTGCGGTCTTATTGGTTGCATCGAATGAATACTCAAATCTTGAAAATACAGCTGTATATTCCTTATTTCCTGTTGTTCCTTCGCCAATAACAACATGCTGATATACTGCTGTGCTTCCCGCTTCCTTCCAACCCATAAATACAAAGCCCGTGGCTGTCTGTGTTGGCAAGGTAACGGTGTCGTATATTGTATATTTTATTTCTTCCTTTGCTCCATTGGAATTAAGTGTAATTGTATATTCATCAATCTGCCACTTTGCGAAAACAGTAATGCTCTGTTCAATGCTCCATACACCTGTAGTTGGAAGCTTTGTTTCCTCATTGTTTAGATCAGTGTACCATCCAATAAAGGAAATTCCGTTCTCACGAGTTGGAATAGCAAGCTGATATTCGTCTCCAATTTCAAATTTAGACGATGAAGGCTGAACACTTCCACCATTAGGGTCATATGTAACTGTATGGTATGTTATGTCAAATTTTGCATACAATATTACATTTTCACAAGTTCCCTTATGAATACTTGTAATAGCGGTTCCTTCTTGAAAATCTTCAGTTGTAAACCAGCCAACAAATACCGCATTAGGTCTTGTAGGAGCCACAAGTGTTATTGTGTCTGTTTCAACTGTAAATTCAACCGTGGTATTTGGATTTGTTGTTTTCACATCGGTATTATATGTAATAGAATACTTTACCGGTGTCCATTTCAAAGAAACCGTAGCATCACTCTTTAATGTCCAAATTCCATTTGATGGAATTTCTTCTCCATTAAGTATCCAATTATATGTGTAGCCCTCTTTGTTTTGAACTGTAGGAAGTATATAAGGACTTCCATAATATACAGATATCTCACTCTTGTCAAAATCTTGTCCGTCTGCATCCACTGTAATCTTATGCTCAATTTCTTCATCAGCAATCCATTTTGCATAAAACGTTTTATTTCCAGTAGAGCCTGCTTCAATGCTTGATACTGCTATTTCGTCCTCAAGGCTCGCATACCAACCCAAGAAGTTAAGTCCCTCTGGCGCAGTAGGCGCGCTCAATGTAACAGTATCGTCAACTGTATAGGATTGTGTAGCATTTGGCAGACTTGCTCCAAGAATATATGTAATTGTGTAAATTTCCTTTTCAAAAACTGCACTTACAGCTGTATTTTGAAGTCCCTTCCACACACCGCTTGCAGGAAAATCATTTCCATTTGAATCAACCCACTTAATGAATTTATATCCCTTTTTATCAATCTTTGGCAATGAATAATTAGCATCATAATCAACACTTATATCATCAAAATCACTCGAACTAATGGTGAATTTTTTGGGAGTCCATTGCGCAACAAGCTGAAGGTCTGTAGATATAGGAGACGTAAAATCATATCCCCAACCCAAGAAATCATATCCTTCTCTAATAGTCTCGGGTGGATTTATAGCAAATCCGTCATCAACATACACAGTTGCACATGAAGTTCCGCCATTAGAGTCAAAAGAAACAGAATGAAGAACCCTTCTAACGATGTTTACAGTGTAATTGTTTTTGGTAAGACCTTCTTTAACCTTAACGTAAATGTAGTTATCACCGGTATTAAGTGTAATAACCGAGTCAATCTCATCCTTCATCTCATCCGACGAATAAAATTTGACCTTTGATTTCTCGTTGAAAATCATATAATCATTCAAATCAATGCTTTCTGTGCTTGATGATACAGACAATGTCAAGCATCCATTATTATCAACGCTTCCGGGGAGCGAAAGAATAGCCTTTGGCTCCGAGCCACAAGCAATAATGGAAAGTGACAAAATCAAAAGAATAGTCAAAGCAAATATTTTCTTTAAGGTTCCAATCATTTTTTGTTTCCTCTATTATTAATATTTTTATATTTTTATATTAGCATATTTTAATAGGTATGTCAAGCAAATTTATTTTCCACATATTTCACAATGACTATTTTTTCTTTTTTATCAGCATTTTAATTTCATTAAAAATGATTTTATTCGCATCTTTTACACAAAACCTTGAAATTTTCGATGAGTATTCTGCTCTTTTTTCATCATTTTCCAATAAATCCTTCAAAATATCTATTAAATTGAAAATTTTGCTTTCTGGCAACAGAATGGCTGAAGACGAAGAGCTCAATGCCAATGCATTTTTATATTGATGATTATTTGCTACATTTGGTGATGGTATAAATATTGCACATTTTTGACAATATGCCATTTCTGCAACGCTCATTGCACCTGCTCTACAAATCACTACATCTGCACTCGCAAGCTTGTCAGCCATATCGTAAATATATTCATTGAAATCAAGATTTTCAAGATGCTCATAGCCTCTGTCTCTTATCTCATAATACATATTTTTGTATTCTCTTTTTCCACTTGCCCAAATAAGTCTTATACTTTTATCTTCGGCTATTAAATTTTCAATTATTTGCAGAGCACAATCATTTATAGCCTTTGCACCAAGCGACCCACCATAACAAAGTAATACAAATTGCTCCTTTATACCCAGTCTCTTTTTAGACTCATCCTTGCTTAACACGCCAAAGCCTTCTCTAATGGGATTCCCTGTATAAACAAGCTTATCCTTGCAAGAAAGATGCTCTTTCGCCTCTTTAAAGTTAAGGAATATTTTATCCACCTTTTTTTCAAGCATTTTAAGCGCCATTCCAGGTATTGCATTCGATTCATGAATTACTGTTTTTATCCCCATAGAGTGTCCCGCATATATGACAGGAAAGCACGCGTATCCGCCAGTGCCAACTATTATATCGGGCTTGAATTCCTTTATTATCTCCTTGCACTCCTTGATGGCGCTGATAGTTAAAAAAATCGTTTTTATGTTTGTTAGAGATATAGCACGCTTGAATCCGCTCATCACTATTTCGTATTTTTTAAACGGAACTAATTTGTTTTCTATTCCGCCTTTAGTAGTTACATATGCAATCTCAGACGAAGGAGAGTTTCTTAAAATTGTCTGCGCAATTGCAAGAGCTGGATTTACATGTCCCGCGGTTCCACCGCCACAAAATAACACCCTCATAATTATCCTCTTTTTAATTTCGATTCTCTTGATATTGACAAAAGTATTCCCATTTCAGCAAGTAATATAACAAGAGAGCTTCCTCCATACGAAAAGAAAGGCAAGGATATTCCTGTATTCGGTATCAAATCCGTAACAACAAGCATATTTAAAAAGGATTGAATTGCTATTTGGCTTGTTATTCCAAATGCCACTAACGATGAAAACAAATCCTTTGCATTTAACGCGATCTTGTATCCTCTCCAAATAAGCAATAAATATAAAAATATCAAAAGTAATGCTCCCAAAAAGCCCATTTCCTCGCACCAAATTGTAAATATAAAGTCATTCTGTGGCTCTGATACATAACTATATTTCTGCCTGCTTTCAAAAAAGCCTAAGCCCCAAAGCCCTCCCGATCCAATAGCATACAGACCTTGAGTTGTTTGCCATTTATCACTTAACACATCTGCATTTGGATTTAAAAATGACTCTATTCTCTTCATAGCATAGCTGTTAGTTAGCAGAAAAACTATTCCCCCAACCAAAGCTGTGGCACCATAAACCGAAGCCATTTTCTTTATACTTGCTCCCCCTATAAACAATACGAATATTCCTATTAAAGCAATTATTATTGTTCCAGACAAATGCTTTTCAAGCAAAACCAATCCACAAGCTCCAAAAAGCATTATTCCTGGAAATATAATTTCCCTAAAAATCCCTTCCTGTTTATAGCTATGCCTTTCTATGTACCACGACAATGCCAATATTATTCCTAATTTCATAAGCTCTGAGGGCTGAAATGTAAGAGGCGTTCCAGGTATTCCTAACCATCTCCTTGCAACTCCCTCGGAAAATCCGCCAAACAACACCAGAACAAGTAATAGTAAGCATATAAAAT
>JAFTIV010000025.1 GCA_017456685.1 Clostridia bacterium
GAGAAACTTCTCAAAAAGAGAAGAATCAACTCTAATTGAAATTATCTTGTCTCTTTTCATAATTTCTCCTTAAGCTACATATTCAAATAATTTTTCAAGAGATAAATCAGTCTTAAGAATTTTCTTTAAACCAAAGCCTTCATCTAAAGTAAATTCATATTTTCCTCTTAACTTCAAAAGAAAAGTATTATAAGTAATTCCGAGAAGCCGGGCAGCCTCAGATTTACTAACATCGCTAATTGCAAATAACTTTTCAATCTCAGGATACATTATTTCACCTCCTCATTTCAAAAACGCGAAATTTCGCACTTTGCAAAAACATAATAACACGGAATTTCGTGCTTGTCAATAGGTTTCATAAAAAAAATCACGAAATTTCGTGCTTTTGTGTTGATTTTTCGATAATTGTATGATATAGTAAAGAAAAAAGAGGTGATAAAATGACAAATCGAGAAGAATACATAACTCAGCTAATCAAAGAAAAAGGATTCAACATAAAATCTTTTGCCAAACATATTGAAATGCCTTATTCGACACTAAGGTCGATTTTAGAAAAAGGAATCGGCGGTGCATCAATTGATAATGTTATAAAAATTTGCAAAGGCTTAGATATCTCTGTTGATTCCCTTAAGCCAAATGAAATGAAATTTATTTGTAGTGCTCATGAAGAAAAAGTTATCCTGGCATATCGTAACAATCCAGGAATGCAAAGCGCAGTAGATAAACTTCTCGGCATCAGCGGTGACGATGGAGCTCTCATCGAGGACATGGGAAACACCATAACAAGCATAAAAACACCTATAAAACAAAAATAATCTTCCCGGTAAAACGAGAAGATTACATATTCATATTTGTAATTTATAAAACATAAGGAGAAAAACACAATGCTGAAAAACCTTTTATTTTCCGTTCCAGACTTAACAGCTCCTGAACCAATAGATAACTCAGACCAGGTAACATTCGCAATAATATTGATTGCTGTTATAATCGCTTTAATAGTTATTCCTATTGTATTTAATGCTATTCAAAAAGCAAGAGAAAAGAAAGGCAAAAACGATATAACTATCCTAATATGCAATAGATGCGGAAGAGTCGTATCGAAAGATGATACATTTTGTCCTAAATGCGGAAGCAATTTATATAATGATTCAAAAGATTAAACAAATTAAAACGAGGTAATATATCTATGAAATTTACAAAAAGAAAAGATGGCAGGATATATACTTCAATTACAGTTAAGGGGAAAAGAATTTTTTTCTACGGCAAAACACAAAAAGAGGTAAAGCAAAAAATCCTTGAATACCAAGAAAAGCAAAAGCTCGGTAGTTTTTTTAATGACATAGCATGGGAATGGTGGAATATAGCAGAACCACAGCTCAGCTATCAAACACGAGATTCCTATAAAGTGCCTTTGAATCGCTTATGCGAAGAATTCAAAGAAGCTCGAATTAAAGAAATAAAAGCAAAAGATATTTATTCGTTTATCTACAAGCTCATTGAAAAAGGCTATGCTCAAAAAACAATTTCAAATCACAAAATGGTATGTAATAAAATATTTGAGTATGCAGTTCTAAAAGATGAAATAGAATATAATCCCTGTGCTTCTGTAAAGCTACCAAAAAATTTACCAAAATCAAAGCGAAGCTCTGCATCTGATTCTGAAGAACAAATCATATTGAACTCTGCAGATATTTGGTTATTCCCTTTTATAGCACTACTTACCGGAATGAGAAAAGGAGAAATTTTAGCACTACAGTGGAAAGATATTGATTTCAATAATAACACGATCAATATCACCAAATCAATTTATTACGAAGCCAACACCCCAAAAATAAAAGCTCCAAAAACTGAGGCTGGAAACAGAATTGTTCCAATGCTTGAGCTTTTGAAACAAACATTATTAAAGTACATTTCTGAAGATCTTAATCATTTTATTATTTGCGATGAAAATGGTTCTCCTATCAGTAAAAAAGCTTTTCGTTGGAGATATTCAAAATTCCAGCGAGAAACAGGAATTACTTGCACAGCTCACCAAATTAGACATAGCTTTGCGACCAACGCCTTTGAGTCAAATGTACCTGCAAAATCTGTTCAAGAAATACTCGGACACCGTCAGCTCTCAACTACAATGGATATATATACCGACTTTAGAAAAAGGGCTTTTGACGAAGCTTCAACGCTCTTGAATAAAAATTTTGTAGTCAAAAAGTAGTCAAATCTCCTGAAAACCTTTATAACAAAGGATTTTATAAATTTTCGAGTCCTTGCGCCCCTGCCAAATCAAAAAGGGTACGCAGCGCGTGCCCTTTTTGATTTGCAAGGGACTTAGCGCAAGGACTCGAAGGGGAGCGGTAGTGAATAACAGTTCGGGGAACTGTCAGAGCCGCGGAAAGGCTTTGCCCGCAGGCAAAGGAGTCCTAAGCCCCAAGGGTACGCAGCGCGTGCCATTTTTGATTTGCAAGGGACTTAGCGCAAGGGCTCGAAGAGAAGCAATTTAAAAACGGCAAGCGCGTGCTTGCCGTTTTGCTTTATAGATTTTTGTCAAGAGAGCGGAGCTGAATTGCCTCAGCAAGGTGTAGGGGCTTTATGCTTTCCTCACCAGCAAGGTCAGCAATGGTCCTTGCAAGTCGCAAAATCCTATCGTGACCACGGGCAGATAGACCAAGCGTATTGTATGCTCGCTCCATGAGCCTTTTGCAAGCATCATCAAGCACGCAGAAGGCGCGAATGTGCCTTGCTTCCATTTGCGCATTACACAAAATAGCAGACCCATTGTCCGTTTTCTCACCCTTGAAGCGCTCCTGTGCGATTTTTCTTGCGCTGTTTACGCGCTTTCTAATCTCGCTTGAGGGCTCCTCGGGCTTCTCGTTGCTCGAAAGCTCGTTGTAGCTACGAGAGGGAACCTCGATTTGAATATCAATTCTGTCAAGAAGTGGACCGCTGATTTTTGCTCTGTACTTTTTAATGTCGCCCTCCTTGCAGGTGCATTCGTGAGTTGGATGCCCAAAATAGCCACATCTGCAGGGGTTCATAGCGCAAACAAGCATAAATGAGCAGGGATATTTTATTCTGCCAGATGCACGAGTGATAGTAACAGCGCCATCCTCAAGAGGCTGTCTTAATGCCTCGGTTACGCTTTTTGTGAATTCGGGAAATTCATCAAGAAATAAAACACCATTGTTGGCAAGAGAAACCTCACCGGGCATAGGAATTCTGCCACCACCAACAAGCGACGGAGCAGACATTGTATGATGAGGAGAACGGAAGGGACGAGTGCGAATTAACGACACATCACTTGGCAAAATGCCTGAAATTGAGTGTACCTTCGTTGTTTCTATGCTTTCCTCAAAGGTCATCTCAGGAAGTATAGAAGGAATTCTCTTGGCAATCATAGACTTACCAGTGCCAGGAGGTCCTATTAGTAAAATGTTGTGTCCGCCCGCTGCCGCAATTTCAACCGCGCGCTTAGCCCGTGCTTGTCCCTTAACATCTGCAAAATCAGGACATTTAACCTCAAGCTCGCTCTCGTCGGGAATGTATTTGAACGGGGGAAGTGTGCGAATTTCAAGCAAATGACTTGTAATATCTCGTACGCTTTTTGCAGCATAAACCTCTATTCCATCAACAACGGATGCCTCTTTAGCGTTTTCAACGGGGACAAACAGACGCCTTTTGCCAGCGTTTTTTGCTGAAATAGCCATGCTTAGCACACCGCGTACAGGACGAAGCTCGCCCGATAGCGAAAGCTCGCCAATAAAGCAACAATCGCTAAGGTCAAGCGGACCTGTGTCGCCCTTTATAGTGCCAGATGCCTGTAAAAGACTAATCAAAATCGCAAGGTCAAAGGATGAGCCCTCTTTCTTTATGTCAGCAGGCGCAAGATTTACAATTATCTCAAGAGCAGGAAAGCCAAAGCCCGAATTGAGCGAGGCTGAGCGAACCCTTTCCTTTGCCTCCTTGATTGCATTGTCTGGTAAGCCTACAATTTCAAAGCACGACATTCTTTTGGTGCAGTTGCACTCAACAGTAACTAAAAATCCGTCAATACCATTGATGCCTGCGCTATATACACAACTGAGCATAAAATCCCCCTAAAATAGCTTGATTTGTAAAAATTTTATCATAAAATCTCGAAAATAGCAAGACAAACGAGCAAAAATGTGATAATATAATAGCGAAATATTATTTATAAAGGAGAGAATATGAAAAAGAGCGCAGCTGTAAGAGTTAGATTTAATGAGGCAGATGCAAAGAAGCTTGCATATGTTGCTAAAAGCGAGGGAATGAGCGTGGAGAAGCTCCTTATCTTTCTCGCAAGACAAAAAATCTCATATTTTGAAAGAACAAAGGGCAATATCAAGGACCTGTCGGGAGTTAATCTTGACGAATTTGAAATATTAGAGTGAATATTTGGCAAAAACTTATATAATTTAACTAAAAATATAAAATTTATTCATTTGCTATTGAAATTATTACAGAAAAGTGATATTATTATTAGGGTGCGCTATGCGCGCTCACAATTATTATCAATAAAATTTTAATAAATTTTTCAGGAGGTTTTTTCTTATGGTAACAAGAAAGAAACAGTCGATGGACGGTAATACCGCCGCCGCTACAGTCAGCTATGCGTTTACTGAGGTTGCAGCAATTTACCCCATCACCCCGTCAAGTGTTATGGCTGAGCTTACTGACTCTTGGTCAGCAACAGGTCTTAAGAACATCTTTGGCGAAAATGTAAAGGTTACAGAAATGCAGTCCGAGGCTGGCGCTGCAGGAACTGTACACGGCTCACTCGCAGCAGGTGCACTCACCACCACCTACACAGCATCAC